>USKR01000108.1 GCA_900555215.1 uncultured Ruminococcus sp. | reverse complement strand
TGTGGCGCTGGAGCCGGTGGAGGATACATACCAGGAGGCGTCTGTATTCGGAAAGCGCTTTGGAAATTCAGGCGGCGTGGCAGCGGCTGTGCAGGAGAGCCTGAAAGAATCCGGCAATGACCTGGATGTGAAAGTATATAAGGCAAATGGTGCGGCAGAATGTAAGAAGGCCCTTCTCCTTATGAAGGTGGGAAGACTGCCGGAAGACTTTATCGAGGGAATGGCATGTGACGGAGGATGCGTCGGAGGACCGAGCTCCTTTAAGGATCAGATGCTGGCGAGAAAATCAAGGGACGCCCTTATCAAAAAAGCGGATGACAGGGGGATTTATTCAAACCTGAGTAATTATGACGAGGAGTCCTTCTCCATGCACAGATAAGGATGATAAAGATAAGGAAGAGATATGGGCACCAGCCGGGAACCGCCCGGGCGGATGGAAAAGACAGAAAGCAGATCAGGAGGAGCAGAACGATATGGAGTTAAACATGAGAGGATTGCACACAACGGTGAGGGCGATCCGCAGAAGGGTTTTTACGGAAGTGGCAAAGCTCGGATTTAAGGCAGATGCGGATACGCTTCTTGACGATATGGAAGCCATTCCTTATGAGATCGTCAATGACGATACAGAGAAGTACCGTGAGAGTACTTACCGTTCAAGAGCGATCGTAAGGGAGAGGCTCCGCCTTGCAATGGGGCTTTCTCTGCGTCCGGAGAACAAACCGGTCCACCTTACCGCGGGAGTGGAGGCGAGCAATATTTCAGAGAAATATTATGAGCCGCCGCTGATGCAGGTGATTCCCTCCGCATGTGAAAGCTGTGAAGAAAATAAATATGAGGTGAGCAACGTCTGTAAAGGATGCCTTGCACATCCCTGTCAGGAGGTCTGTCCGAAAGGTGCCATCTCGATGGTGAACGGACGGTCGTTTATCGATCAGGACAAATGTATCAAATGCGGCAGGTGTAAATCTGTCTGTCCGTATGATGCGATCGCAAAAAAAGAAAGACCATGTCAGAAAGCATGCGGCGTGAATGCGATCACCTCCGACAAGTATGGAAGGGCATTTATCGACAATGACAAATGTGTTTCCTGCGGCATGTGTATGGTAAACTGCCCGTTTGGCGCTATTTCAGATAAATCACAGATATTCCAGCTTGCAAGAGCTTTGTCCGAAGGGGAGAAAGTGGTTGCGGAGATCGCTCCGGCATTTGTGGGTCAGTTCGGCGATAACATCACTCCCAGGAATATCAAGGCGGCGCTGCGTGAGTTGGGATTTTCCGAGGTATACGAGGTGGCGCTGGGCGCGGATATCGGGGCGATCGCCGAGGCGCATCACTATGTGGAAAAAGTAGTGACAGGAGAACTGCCTTTCCTGCTTACCTCCTGCTGTCCGTCCTGGGCAGTACTGGCTAAGAAGTATTTCCCGGATGTGATCGATGAGATTTCACAGGAACTGACGCCGATGGTGGCAACGGCAAGAACGATCAAACAGGAGCATCCGAATGCAAAAGTCGTCTTTATCGGACCGTGCGCGTCAAAGAAGCTGGAGGCGTCCAGAAGGTCTGTCAGGAGCGATGTGGACTTTGTCGTGACCTTTGAGGAGCTGCAGGCGATGTTCGATGCTAAAGGCATTGATCTTACAAAATATGAAGCAGAATCTTCTTTCCATGACGCAACAGGCGCCGGGCGCGGATATGGCTGTGCAGGAGGCGTGGCTGAGGCAATCGAGAAATGTATCAATGCTTACTATCCGGATGTCCAGGTCAATATCGAGCATGCGGAAGGTCTTTCAGAGTGTAAGAAGATCCTTGCCCTTGCAAAGGCGGGAAGGATGAATGGATGTCTGATCGAGGGCATGGGTTGTCCGGGCGGATGTATCGCCGGCGCGGGCACGAACATCCCGGTGGCAAAGGCGAAGAAGAATCTTGCGGCATTTGTGAAAAATTCTACGAAGCCGATCCCGCCGAAGGAACTTGAGGAGATCGAGCTGAAATAGATGGAGCCGGATCAGACCGGTCAGATATCTGATCCCTGCTATAAAAGATAATATTATGCTCCAGAGATGTGAGATTTTTCAGGCGGACGCTCTTTTCAGGGCGTCCGCTTTACAAATATATCCTGCTGTGATATATTATAAAACAGGCTTTTTGGAGCGAAAGAGGAGGATTATAGCAATGCAGCCATATGGAGTAAACCAGCTTAGAAAAATGTTTCTTGAGTTCTTTGAGAGTAAGGGACACCTTGCGTTGAAGAGCTTTTCCCTGGTGCCGCACAATGACAAGAGCCTTCTGCTCATCAATTCGGGAATGGCGCCGTTAAAACCATATTTTACAGGACAGGAGATCCCGCCGAGAAAGCGGGTGACAACCTGCCAGAAATGTATCCGTACGGGCGATATCGAAAATGTGGGAAAGACCGCACGTCACGGTACATTCTTTGAAATGCTCGGAAACTTTTCTTTTGGAGACTATTTCAAAGAGGAAGCGATCCAGTGGACATGGGAATTCCTTACAGAGGTAGTCGGTCTTGATCCGGACCGCCTGTATCCGTCTGTATATGTGGACGATGACGAGGCGTTTGAGATCTGGAATAAAAAGATGGGCATCCCGGCAGAGCGTATCTTTAAATTCGGAAAAGAAGACAATTTCTGGGAGCATGGCTCAGGTCCGTGCGGTCCGTGTTCTGAAGTATATTATGACCGCGGAGAAAAGTACGGATGCGGCAGGCCGGACTGTACAGTGGGGTGCGACTGCGACCGTTATATGGAGATCTGGAATGACGTGTTCACCCAGTTTGACAATGATGGAAACGGCAATTACAGCGAACTCGAACAGAAGAATATTGATACAGGGATGGGGCTGGAGCGTCTGGCATCTGTGGTCCAGGACGTGGATTCTATTTTTGACGTGGATACGATCAAAGCGCTCCGCGACCATGTATGCCGCCTTGCGGGCAAAGAATACGGCAAAGAATACAATAACGACGTGTCGATCCGTGTGATCACAGACCACATCCGTTCCGTGACATTTATGATCTCTGACGGTATCATGCCCTCTAACGAGGGACGCGGTTATGTGCTTCGCCGTCTCTTAAGACGCGCCTGCCGTCACGGAAGGCTGCTGGGTATCCACAAAGGCTTCCTTCCGGAATTGGCTCAGACCGTGATTGAAGGATCTAAAGACGGATACCCGGAACTGGAGGAAAAGAAAGAGTTCATCCTTAAGGTGATCACTAAAGAGGAAGAACAGTTTAACAAGACTATTGACCAGGGACTCGGCATCCTTTCTGATATGATCGCGGATATGGAGGCGAAGGGCGAGAAGACTCTGAACGGGGACGATGCATTCCGTCTCTATGATACTTATGGATTCCCGCTGGATCTGACGAAAGAGATCCTTGAGGAAAAGGGGATGGACGCAGATGAAGAAGGATTCAAGGCGTCCATGGAGGTCCAGAGGACGACAGCAAGAAATGCTCGTGAAGTGACGAACTACATGGGAGCTGACGTGACAGTATATGAGTCCATTGACCCGAGTGTGACGAGCACATTTGTGGGATATGACAATCTGTCATGGGAGTCTGACGTAACCGTACTCACCACAGAGGACGAACTTGCAGACGCACTCTCAGAAGGACAGAAGGGAACAATATTTGTAAACGAAACTCCGTTCTATGCGACAAGCGGCGGACAGGAGGCTGATACCGGATTTATCCGTACTGCTGAGGGAGAATTCAAGGTCGAAGATACCATCAAACTGCTGGGCGGCAAGATCGGGCATGTAGGTGTCATGACAAAGGGCATGATCAAAGCAGGAGACAAAGTTTTTCTTGAAGTAGACGCAAAGAAACGAGCGCTCTCTGCCAGAAACCACAGTGCGACCCATCTTCTTCAGAAAGCTCTCCGTACCGTTCTCGGCACACATGTTGAGCAGGCTGGATCCAGTGTGAATGAAGACAGGCTTCGCTTTGACTTTACACACTTCTCTGCAATGACAGCAGAAGAGCTCAAGAAAGTAGAGGATATCGTAAACGAGCAGATTTCAAACGGGCTTCAGGTTATCGTGAAGAACATGCCTATTGAAGAGGCGAAGAAGACCGGCGCACAGGCGTTATTCGGTGAGAAGTACGGCGATATCGTGCGTGTGGTCAATATGAGTGATTTTTCTATTGAGTTCTGCGGCGGTACTCATGTGAAGAATACATCTGAGATTATGGCATTCAAGATCATTTCCGAGACTGGCGTCGCGGCAGGCGTGCGCAGGATCGAGGCGCTGACCTCTGACGGCCTGATGAAGTATTATGCAGATATAGAAGAAAAATTAAAGAATGCTGCACATCTGCTGAAAGCAACGCCGGACAATCTCAGCGATAAGATCAGCCATATGATGTCGGAAAATAAATCACTTCACAGCGAGGTCGAAAGCTTAAAGAGCAAAATGGCTCAGGAAGCGGCGGGCGATGTGATGGATCAGGTGAAAGAAGTGAAAGGCGTGAAGCTTCTCGCAGCGCAGATTGACGGCGTTGACATGAACGGGCTTCGAGATCTGGGAGACCAGCTCAAAGAGAAGCTGGGAGAAGGCGTAGTCGTGCTTGCATCAGGAAATGACGGAAAAGTCAGCCTCATGGCAACTGCGACAGACGGAGCGATGAAGATGGGAGCACATGCGGGCAATCTTGTGAAGGGTATCGCCGGATGCGTTGGCGGCGGAGGCGGAGGACGTCCGAACATGGCACAGGCAGGCGGCAAGAATCCGGCCGGAATCCCGGATGCCCTGGAAAAAGCGGCAGAAGTGCTGGAAGGCCAGATCAGCTGATCATAAGACCGGTATATTGCGGTTATAACCTTGCAAGGGGCAGGGAAGCGCTGAAATTCATGTGTTTTATAAGATTTTCTAAGGAAAATAGTTGACGGAAGAAAAAAATATGATATAATCTTTGTTAGTGCAATAAAAATACCCGATCAGTCGTATTATGCACAATACAAGGCTGGAGGGGAGGTTAGGTGTGAGACTATGTCAAATGTAATCGTTAAAGAAAACGAGACGTTAGACAGCGCTTTACGCAGATTCAAAAGAAACTGTGCTAAAGCTGGCATTCAGCAGGAGATCCGCAAAAGGGAACACTACGAGAAGCCAAGCGTAAGACGTAAGAAAAAATCTGAAGCTGCTAGAAAACGTAAATATAATTAATAAGTGCACTTTGAGCAGGATATCCGCGAGGATATCCTGCTTTTCATATATACATCTTGATATTTGGATTCTTTCTTTTTAATTCCTTAAAAAATCCTTCTTTGTCTTTTTCATATGAGGTTCTATATGCACAGTTTAGCACAGGGGAGGAGTAAAATGGAGAGGAAACTCTGTATTTGTGAAAAAAAGCGTAAAAAGCGTTGACAGTGCCTCAAATTTCCATTATATTATT
>USKR01000107.1 GCA_900555215.1 uncultured Ruminococcus sp. | reverse complement strand
GACAGTGATATCGAACCGGCAGCTTGCGCAGCTGAACCGGCTTGTTACAGAGATCGATCCCGATGCTTTTATGATCGTGGCCAAAGTCAATGAAGTCAGCGGCAAAGGCTTTACGCTTCCGAAGCATCAGATGCCCGGACAGAGTTGACCTTCCGCGGGCGTTATATTAATTCGATATGAGTTTTTTGTATGGAAGTGACATATGATCCGCTGTTCTGCACATACTGTATACAGCGGCTCCCTTCGGAGCTGTGAGTACGATGCAGACAGGCGGGAAGATAAGTGAAGAAAAAGATCGTAACAGATCCACGGATATACAGATCGGTTTTTACCGATATTTTATATGATATTTCCGGCAGCATCCTGTATGCTGCCGGAATTTATACTTTTGCGGGAAATGCAGGATTTGCGCCGGGCGGCGTCTCGGGGCTGGCGCTGATCATGGATCATCTGTGGGGATTTCCCGTGGGCACGATGACGCTCCTGCTCAATATCCCGCTCGTTATCATCAGCTACAGGGCAGTGGGCAGGCAGCTTCTGATCAAGAGTGCGGTGACAATGGTGATATCTTCCCTGTTCCTGGATGTGATCTTCCCGATGTTTCCGGTGTACAGCGGGGACAGGCTGATTGCGTCAGTCTGTTCCGGCGCGTTTCTGGGCGCGGGGATGGCATTGTTTTATCTTCGCGGTTCGTCGTCAGGCGGTATTGATTTCCTAGCGCTTACAATTAAGAAAAAGAGGCCTCACATGACGATCGGGGTAATTACCATGCTCATCGATCTGGTGGTTATTCTGCTGGGTTGGCCGGTGTTCGGAGATGTGGATGCCGTTCTCTACGGCGTGCTTGCCACGTTCGTGTCCACGGTCGTTATTGATAAGATATTATATGGGGCGGGCGCGGGGACGCTGGCGATCATCATAACTGAGAGGGGGAAGGAGACAGCTGAGCGGATCAGCGAGAGGGCAGGAAGGGGAGTTACGTCTCTGCGGGCGGTCGGCGCGTATACCAGAACAGACAGAGAGGTGCTTCTGTGCGCCTGTTCGAAGGCAGAGGCATATCTGGTAAAGTCCGCAGTCCAGGAGGCGGATGACAAAGCCTTCTTTATGTTTACTGAGACAAGCGAGGTGTTTGGGGAGGGATTTAAGAGGATTGGGCAGTGAAATGCGGGAAGGAATCAGCATTTTACTGCCCGTTCTGACATCTTCTTTATAATTGAAGAAAGGTCTGGATGTTAAAATATTTAATGAGTTTTTCGGGCTGTTTTGATACATAAGAAGTTCCTCTGGCAGTTACAGGGTTGAAAAATGGACTATGATGCCGTAAAATAAAGAACATATGAGTCGAGAACAACCCGATGGAAGCCGCTTAATGTTACATCTGCGGCACAGATGAGATAACGGAGGACGGAAAAGCTGATGGAAATGATCCATGCAGAGAAACTGATCTATGAATACGATAAGCGTGACGAAGAGGGAAACATCATTGGGACGAACCGCGCCATTGACGGCGTGGACATCGATATCCCGCAGGGTTCCTTTGTCGCGGTGCTGGGGCATAACGGTTCCGGCAAGTCTACGCTGGCGAAGCATATGAACGCGATTCTTGTGCCGACAGGCGGAACCATGTGGGTGGACGGACGGGACACGAAAGACCCGGCAGAGCTCTGGAATGTACGTCAGACCGCTGGTATGGTCTTTCAGAATCCGGACAATCAGATCATCGGTACTGTGGTGGAAGAGGATGTGGGATTCGGACCGGAAAATCTCGGAGTGCCCACGGACGAGATCTGGAAGCGGGTGGAGGAAAGCCTCCGTTCTGTGGGAATGATCGAGTATCGCAAGGCATCCCCCAACAAGCTGTCCGGCGGGCAGAAGCAGCGGGTGGCGATCGCGGGCGTGATCGCAATGGAGCCAAAGTGCATTGTGCTGGACGAACCCACGGCGATGCTGGATCCAAATGGCCGGAAAGAGGTTATCCGCGCGGTGGAGAAGCTTAGAAAAGAGAAGAAAGTCACAGTGATCCTGATCACACATTATATGGAAGAGGTTATTGACGCGGATCAGGTGTTTGTCATGGACGGCGGGCATATCGTTATGCACGGCACGCCCCGGGAGATCTTCAGCAGGGTGGAAGAGTTGAAATCGTACCGGATGGATGTGCCCCAGGTGACGATGCTCGCAGAGGAACTTAGGAACCGTGGGCTGGATATTCCGAGGGGAATCCTGAGGAGAGAAGAATTGGTGGAGGCATTATGTCGATTGCGTTAGAACATGTGAATTATGTATACAGCCCGGGAACAGCTTATGAGAAACAGGCGCTCAAGGATGTGAGCCTTGAGATCCCGCAGGGACAGTTCGTGGGGATCATCGGGCACACAGGGTCAGGGAAGTCGACCCTGATCCAGCATCTGAACGGATTGACCAGAGCAACATCGGGCAGGATCCTGTATGAAGGCAGGAATATTTACGAAGAGGGATACGATATGCGCTGGCTCCGCAGCCAGGTCGGTCTGGTTTTTCAGTACCCGGAGCATCAGCTCTTTGAGGTGGATGTATTAAGCGATGTGTGTTTCGGACCGAAGAATCAGGGACTTTCCCAGAAGGAATGCGAGGCGCGGGCAAAAGAGGCGCTGGATCTGGTGGGATTCCCTGATAAATATTATAAGCAGTCGCCTTTTGAGCTGTCAGGCGGGCAGAAGCGCCGGGTGGCGATCGCAGGCGTTCTTGCGATGAGACCTAAGGTGCTTGTGCTGGACGAGCCGACGGCGGGGCTTGACCCGAAAGGCAGGGATGAGATACTGGATCAGGTGGAGCGCCTGCACAAAGAGACAGGGATGACAGTTATCCTTGTATCTCACAGTATGGAAGATGTGGCGAGATACGTGGAACGCATTATTGTTATGAACCGTGGAGAGAAGATGCTGGACGGCACCCCGAGAGAGGTGTTCCGGCATTATAAGGAGCTGGAAAAGGTTGGTCTTGCAGCTCCCCAGGTGACCTATGTGATGCATGACTTAAAGGAACGGGGATTTGACCTGTCGCCGGACGCGACGACGATCGAAGAGGCGGCGGATGAGATAATGAGGAGCTTATCATGATAAGAGATATCACAATCGGGCAGTATTATCCGGCAGAGAGCAGGATACACAGACTGGATCCCAGGGTGAAGATCGTATGCACCCTGCTTTTTCTTGTGTCGTTGTTTATCCAGAACAGTCTGCTCGGGTATGTGATCGCGACGGTATTTCTCGGGGCGGTCATACGGCTGTCAAAAGTACCTCTCAAATACATAGTAAAAGGATTAAAACCCATAGTCATCCTGCTGCTGTTCACTGTGGTAATGAATCTGTTCCTCACTCAGGGCGGGCAAAGGCTGGTGCATTTCTGGATCTTTACGATCACGGAAAACGGACTGCGTACTTCTGTGTTTATGGCTGTGAGACTGATGTACCTGGTGGCGGGGTCATCGATCATGACATTCACGACTTCGCCCAATGGTCTGACAGATGGAATGGAGAAGCTGCTCCATCCTCTGAATAAAGTCAATGTTCCGGTGCATGAGGTTGCAATGATGATGTCTATTGCATTGCGGTTTATCCCGATCCTTCTGGAAGAGACGGACAAGATCATGAAGGCACAGATGGCAAGAGGCGCGGATTTTGAGAGCGGGAATATCATTCAGAGGGCGAAAGCGATGATCCCCATTCTTGTGCCCTTGTTTGTATCTGCGTTCCGCAGGGCGAATGATCTGGCGATGGCGATGGAAGCGCGCTGCTACCACGGCGGAGAAGGACGTACAAAGATGAAACCTCTGAAGTACAAGACGCGGGATTGGACTGCGTATGCCTTCACTGTGGTTTATATGGTTTTGATCTTTGTTATCGGGAGATTTGTAGATTTTAAATTGTGGATTTTTTAGTGTGGATATCCTGTGTAACTTGGAGGCAATATGAAGAGAATCAAGCTGACTGTCGCTTATGACGGTACAGATTACTGCGGCTGGCAGATCCAGAAAAACGGAATCACCGTGGAGGAAGTGCTGAATCGGGCACTGTCCCGCCTGACAGGAGAGAATATTACGGTGATCGGCGCGAGCCGTACGGACGCAGGAGTGCATGCCCGGGGGAATGTAGCGGTGTTTGATACAAATACCCGCATTCCGGCTGAACGGCTTACTTATGCGTTAAATGCGCTGCTTCCGGAAGATGTGACAGTCGTGAGATCCGAGGAAGTTCCGGCGGGATGGCATCCGAGAAAATGTGTGTCAGTGAAGACGTATGAATACCGCATATTGAATAGAGAGTTCCCGGATCCGGTAAGACGGAGGGATACTTATTTTGTTTCTTTCAGACTGGATATAGAGCGTATGCGGGAGGCTGCACAATACCTCATCGGGGAACATGATTTCAAAAGTTTCTGCAGCGCTCAGACCACGGTAGAGGATACGGTGCGTACGATTTATGACCTGGATATAGATAAGGAAGGGGATCTTGTCACTATCCGTGTGAGAGGGAACGGTTTCCTTTATAATATGGTGCGGATTATCGCGGGGACGCTGGCAGGTGTAGGACGGGGATATTTTGAACCTCAGGATATTAAGGCAATGCTGGCAGAGCGGGATCGCACAAAAGCCGGAGTGACAGCGCCGCCGCAGGGGCTTACACTGGTGGGGATAGAGTACCGCACGCAGTTATAGCATCCGGCGGTGCATTTTTCGTCACCGCAGACATGAAAGACAGGCACAGACAGCATTGCTTCTGCTTGACATTTACCGGGCAGATTGTTACTATTAAAATAACAATATCACTGGGATGTTATGAGGAAGACAAAACCAGATTTTCAAGTTATAAGGTCTGACTTTATGCTTCGGAAATCTGGTTTTTTTGCTCTGTTCCGGTGAATATATGAATTCAGGAGGAAGAGAATATGATGAAGATCTATGAAGCAAAAGACTACAAGGAGATGAGCAGGAAAGCAGCAAATATCCTTTCCGCGCAGGTGATCCTGAAACCGGACTGTGTGCTGGGACTGGCAACAGGTTCGACACCTATCGGTACATATGATCAGCTTGTAGAGTGGTATGAAAAAGGGGATGTTGATTTCTCTGAGGTTAAGACAGTGAATCTGGACGAGTACAGAGGGCTTACCCGCGACAATGACCAGAGCTACTACTATTTTATGCACGAGCATCTGTTTGACCGCGTGAACATTAAGCCGGAGAACACAAATGTGCCTGATGGCACAGAGCCGGATGCAGATAAAGAGTGCGCAAGGTATGAAGAGCTTATTGCATCCATGGGCGGAGTGGACATCCAGCTTCTCGGATTGGGGCATAACGGACATATCGGGTTCAACGAGCCGGACAGCTCTTTTGCTCAGACGACGCACTGTGTAGATCTTACAGAGAGTACGATCGAGGCGAATAAGAGATTCTTT
>USKR01000106.1 GCA_900555215.1 uncultured Ruminococcus sp. | reverse complement strand
TGATGCTGAAGGATCTTGAGAAAGTGATCCGGTTCCAGCTGGAGGACGTAGCGGAATGAATTATGGAAGGCCGGGAGGAGCAGGTGCGCTGATATGGTGATATATTTTTCAGGTACAGGAAACAGCCGTTATGCGGCAGAGGTGACCGCCTCTGAGACAGGTGATGAGATCCGGGACGCGGGTGTTTATATCAAGGAGGGAAAAAGAGGCGATTTTTCCTCGCAGAGTCCATGGGTGTTTGTCAGTCCGACATACTGCTGGCAGCTGCCGAGAATCTTTGAGGAATTTATCAGAAAGTCCCGATTCTCAGGAACGAGAGATGCTTATTTTGTCCTTACATGCGGGGCGGAGACGGGTAATGCAGGAGAAAAAATTGCCGCTTTCTGTAAAGAAAAGGGATTTCATTACAAAGGGATGATGGAAGTAGTCATGCCGGAAAATTATGTGGCTCTGTTTTCAGTGCCAGGGAAAAACAAATGCCGGATACTTATAGAGAACGCTGTGAGATGTCTGAAGGAGGGTGCCGGATACATCCGCGAAGAGCAGGATTTCCCTGAGGTAAAGCCGGGAGTTCTGGACCGGATTAAGAGCAGCGGGCTGCTAAATGCAGGGTTCTATGGTTTTCTTGTGAAGTCAAAAAAGTTTTATGCCACGGATGCGTGTATCTCCTGCGGGAAATGTGTGAAGAGCTGTGTGCTGAACAATATCCGCCTTGTAAACGGAAGACCGGAATGGGGAAAAAAGTGTACCCACTGCATGGCGTGCATATCGGTCTGTCCCGAAGAGGCGGTAGAGTATGGGAAACATACGGTTGGAAAGAGAAGATACCTGTGTCATGAGAAGGCAGAAGGTCTCTTCTGAGAAGACAGAAAGGCCTGCCATGGCAGGGGGCCTGACAGGACAGGAAGGACGGAGGAGGAATGCTTCATGGAAGTATATTTTGGAACGAATTTCTGGGATGACAGGAAGGCGGGAGCGCCCCTGGCCAAGATCCCTGTGCATGGGGCTGCGGAAGGGGATATGCTGGCATGGGAGAATAAAAAAGTGCGCATCCCCGCAGTATATGTAGGACAGGAAGGGGCTGTCCTTGATCTGTGCATATGCGTGCCTCTGCCGGATATTTCAGAATATATGGAAAAATGGAAAGACAGGGAATATCAGGATCTGTCGGATGAAGAGCTGGAGCAGGCGGAGAACGAGTCTCCGTTCGGCGGACATTTCGACGTTTTATTATCGCTGGATGAAGCCCGCCTGAAAGGTACATTCGGGTGCGGCACCGTATGGAATCCGCTGCTGCCGGACAGGGATAAGGACCCGGAGACAGAGACCCTGATGGAAGTATACGGATGCAGCAGGGAATACGGATGGGTCTTCCACAGAAATTGTTTTGAATGGGACGGGACTCCGGTCCTGAAGCCCGGGAAGCTGGAATGTGTCCTTGTTCCCCGAAAACAGCCCGTGACTGCGGCACATTTTGTGACAGACTTATCGGACGGAACGTGGGACGTATCGGGAAAAATGGGAGATGGAAAAAAGCAGGAAAGAAAAATACAGCTGATCCACCCCGTGTCCGGCGATACCTATACTCTGACGATCCTCTCCTGTGAAGCAGGAAAACATGAAAGAGACTGGGGAGGTCCGGGCAACGATCTGGAATTTCCTTCCTGTTATCAGGAGATCACTTACACAGTGGAGCCGGATATTACGCCGGAGGAACTGACCATACAGGACTGCGAGAGAGAGGACCAGCCCCGCAGGAAAGGGGCGGGGGATAACGATGCAGATCCTTCGGTCCTTGCATCCAGTACTGTGCTTGTCCCGATGTATGCGATGGAAGGCGGGAAAAGCCCAAATGTGAGGTCTGCGTATTCATCCCTGCGGTTCGGGCCTGTGGACCGGGCAGAGTGGAGAGCTGTATTTCATATAAAGAAGAAAGACTTTCAGATGCAGGCGGATCTGGTACACTGCCCGTAAAATAACAGTACCAGACAGAACAGTATGGAGAGGCAGTGCGGAAAACGGACAGTACGAAAAAAGACGGTATGGAAAAAGACGGTACGGAGAAAGACAGTACGGAGAAAAATATGGGAGAGTGTGAGCAGAAAATGCGGGTGTTCAGTTTCACCCGCACCGGGACAGAATTGAACAAAAAGATATGCAGGATACTCCGGCGCATGGGAAAGGCGTGCGCCGGCTATGCTGTGAAAAAGTATGCGGACGGAGAGATCCAACCTCTGCCGGAGGATATCAGGGCTTTTGCCGGGGAAGACTGGGGGAGGTATGACCTTCTCTTTATCGGGGCGGCAGGGATCGCGGTGCGGTACATTGCCCCGTGGGTCAGAGACAAATTTACGGATCCGGCGGTCCTTGTGATGGATGAGAGGGGACAGTATGTGATCCCGGTGTTGTCCGGGCATGTGGGCGGGGCAGTGCGGATTGCCCGGGAACTGGCGGAAGAGACAGGAGCTGAAGCCGTCATCACGACAGCCACGGATGTACAGGGGAAATTCGCGGTGGATGTGTTTGCGGAAGAAAGTGTGCTGTACCTGGAAGACAGGGAAGAAGCCCGCGCCATCTCAGCGGCAGTGCTGGAGGGAGAGCGGATCGCTCTCTTTCCGGAATATCCGGGATGTCAGATCAGGGGAAAGATTCCGCAGGAAATCTGCCTGTGCGGAACCTGGGAGGAGGCTGCATCCTTCCCGCACAGGATCCTTGTGGCGGACAGCGCCAGGGAGCCGGAAGAGGGGACGCTCCTTCTGCGCCCGAGGAATGTGACAGCAGGGATTGGATGCCGCAGGGGAATCTCAGAGGAACTTTTGGAGTCCGGGCTTAAGAGCGCGCTTGCAGAGCATGGGCTTGTGCTGGGACAGGTGCAGGCGCTGGCAAGCATTGACCTGAAAAAGGAGGAACCAGCCCTGCACGCACTGGCGGAAAAGTACAGGATCCCGTTCGCCGTCTACACAGCGGAAGAGCTGAGAGAGATCCGGGAAGTCACGTCCCGGTCGGATTTTGTAGAGCGCACCGCAGGCGTGGATAATGTGTGCGAGAGGGCTGCCCTTCTGTGCGGAAAAGGAGGAACGCTGATCCAGGGGAAGCGGATTGGAGAGTCTATGACCAGCGCACTGGTCAGGATGCCGGTGATCCTGGATTTCGGTCCAGAGGCTGAGAGGAAAAAAGAGGCACCGGACGTCCTGATCTTTGCCGGGACCACCGAAGGGCGGCTGCTTGCGGAGTATGCGGCGGAGATCGGTATGGGCTGTTATGTCAGCACCGCCACGGAATACGGGAAAGAGATCCTGGGGGAGCATCCGGGGATCCGGGTGTTGTCCGGGAGGATGGATCAGGAGCAGATCGAGGGCTTCCTGAAGGAGAAGGACCTCCGTCTGGTGATCGATGCGACCCATCCCTTTGCCATTGCTGCCACAGAAAATATCCGCGCCGCATGCGGCGGGACAGGAGTGCGGTATGTGAGGTGCCTGCGGGAGGAGGCCGGAAATCCCGGAACATACGTGAGTGTGGAAGGATCCGGGGACAGGCAGGGGGAGCAGAAACGGACAGGAGCGGACGGATACGGTGAGATGATCGTGGTGGATTCTGTCAGGCAGGCAGTGGACTATCTGAAAACTACGCAGGGCAATATCCTGATCGCTACCGGAAGCAAAGAGCTCCGGCTGTACACAGAGATCGATGGTTACCAGGACCGGTGTTTCGCCAGAGTGCTTTCCACGCCGGAAGCAGTGGAAGAGAGCGCAAAACTGGGCTTTCAGGGGCGGCATCTCATCGCCATGCAGGGACCGTTTTCCCGGGAAATGAACCTGGCCCTGCTCCGGTATACAGACGCGGCGTATTTCGTCACAAAGGAGTCGGGAAAAGCAGGAGGCTTTGCGGAAAAGCTGGAAGCGGCCCGGCAGGCGGGATCTGTGCTCGTGGTCATCGGAAGGCCGGAGGAGTCGGGAGAGACCCTGGAGAGGACGAAGGAAATCCTGCTGGAACAGGTGAAAATGGAATGAAAGCGGCTGAAATATCTGTATTTTATAAAATAAATCCAAAAATATTACAAAAAAGAATGGATAAAAATCTTAGAATAGATTGTGTGTGGGGAGAGCCTGTGATAAAATAAAAAATCAGTTGGAGGAGAAGCGGCGGTAAATTCAAGGCTGCTGCTCGATCCGGCGGAAAGGGAGGACAGGCATGGAGCAGGGAATGATCCACATTTACTGCGGAGACGGAAAAGGGAAGACCACAGCAGCCATCGGGCTTGCGGCGCGGGCTGCGGGCTGTGGGATGAAGGTCCTGTTTGCCCGCTTTCTTAAGAACGAAGACTCCGGGGAGCTGAAGGTCCTGGATTCAGTGCCCGAGATCGAGGTGATCCACCTGAAGCGGTCATACGGCTTTTTTAACACTCTGACAGAGAAAGAAAAAGAAGAGGTCCGGCAGATGTACGGAGATCTGTGGGACCATATTAAGAAGAGGGTCTCAGGCGGAGAGTTCCGGGTGCTTGTCATCGACGAGTTTATGGCAGCATACCGGTATGGGCTGATCGACAGGGAAGAGGCGCTTGAATTTCTGGCAGGGAAGCCGGAAGCGCTGGAGATAGTCCTGACCGGAAGAGATCCCGCACCGGAGCTGACAGCTCTGGCGGACTATGTTTCAGAAATACGAAAAGTAAAGCATCCCTTTGATCAGGGCATCCTGGCAAGAAGAGGGATTGAATACTAAATCATATATGTTGTGTCATGCGCTGCGGCAGAGAAAGATTCTGCCAGGTGCATTTCACATAGATATCCAGATCCGGCATACATTTAAAAGGTACGAGGAAGTCAGGTGTAAATCCTGCGCAATACCCGTTGCTGTAATGGCGGAGCGGCATTCCATTCTGTCTCAGAGACAGAGGTCACTGCGGAGCGATCTGTGGGAAGGCGGAGTGTACGCGTTGATGCCTGAGCCAGAATATTCGCTTTTAAATGGATCTGGGAGGTTACGGGGATATGACCAGGAGTATGCTGCAGACTGCTTTCCTGTTTTGCGGCGCCTGGAAATATTTCAGAAAAGCTGCAAAAAGGAGAGAAAAGAAAATGACAAAACGAGAGAAACTTCTGTTAAAGGCATCTGTCGCGTTTGCCTTACTGTTCGCCGTCGCGCCGACAGTGAACGCGATGCACATCATGGAGGGATACCTGCCCGCAGGTTACTGTGTGGCATGGGGAGCCATCTGCCTGCCGTTTCTGATCGCGGGCTTTATTTCCCTGAAGAAAAAAATAAAAACTAACCGGAGGAACCTGACCTTGATCGCAATGTCAGGGGCATTTATATTTGTGATCTCATCGCTGAAGATCCCGTCCGTCACCGGGAGCTGCTCCCACATGACAGGTACGGGCCTTGGGGCAATCCTGTTCGGATCGGCATCTGTCAGCGTGCTGGGGATCATCGTACTCATCTTTCA
>USKR01000105.1 GCA_900555215.1 uncultured Ruminococcus sp. | reverse complement strand
CGAGGTTGCGGATGATTCGTCCCCCTGACTGGAAACCTTTTTCAATGGCAATCCCGATTCCTTCTACAGTTGCACCGGATGACTGCACGATCTGGATCAGCCCCTGAAGCGCGCAGCCATTGGCAAGAAAATCATCAATGATAAGCACATGATCTTCCGGCGTCAGAAACTTCTGCGCTACGATGACATGATTTTTACATTTATGAGTAAAGGATTCTACCTCCGCCACATACATGTCTCCATCCAGATTAATACTCTGAGATTTCTTCGCAAATACAACCGGAACGTCAAAATGCTGGGCAGCCACGCAGGCAATGCCGATCCCGGACGCCTCGATAGTAAGTATTTTATTGATGGGCTTTCCTGCAAAGCGCCGCTTGAACTCTGCTCCCATCTGATCCAAAAGCTTAATATCCATCTGATGGTTCAGGAAACTATCTACCTTAAGCACATTGCCCTCTTTTACAACTCCGTCTTTTACGATCCGTTCTTCCAGAAAATTCATCCTCTGTTCTCCTCCTCTGTTCTACTGTCACTGCCTTCAAATACTACAAACACTCTTCTCAATATGTAAGAATTGACCCACGCAATGAGAGCTCCTCCTATGATCAGCCAGAGCGGCAGGGAGAACAGCAGGGTAAATGCGCTCCAGAGAGATGCAAATACCGCCGCCACAACGATCGCCACCATCAGAAATGTATAAGGCAGCTTCGCCACAGTCAGTATCAGCGCATTCTTAAAGGTCGCCTTGATACCATTCTCATATCTTGCAGTCAGCGGGAATATGTAAATCATCACTGAGAGCAGAATAAAGCCGAGCGCCAGAAAGATCGCGCTGAGTATGATTCCTGCCATCCCGGGCATGAAGCCCGCCACGCGGAAGTCCACAGTCCACACAATGCCAAGAAGCAGCAGGATCAGCCAGATCAATGTACTCTGTTTAAAATTTGACTTAAAAGCTTTGAGAAATCCTCGGAAAATATATCCCTCTTCATTTTTTACCATTCTCAGCATCACTGTATACAGCGCAGTGGTGGATGCCCCGATGGTTATGATCGGTATACAGCAGATCAGCCACATCACATTAAGGCATATCATATCCCCTATTTTTCCGAGCGCGCGCATTACAACATTATCTGTCCAATTAAATCTCATATCTGTCTCCTGCTTTTCTTCCGTTTTTTACAGTATAGCACATCTTCCCCCGGTCAACACAAATTCTATGATTTTAGATAACAAAAAAAGCGGGTGATGGGAATCGAACCCACGTATCCAGCTTGGAAGGCTGGTGTTCTACCATTGAACTACACCCGCGTCATCTCTGACACGAGTGATATATTATCACATCTGTGCCAAAAATGCAACCTATTTCTTTTTAAAATTTCACCTGAATGTCATTAATCTGCCAGCTTCAGGTTTTCATATCTTTTTTCTATGAACTCATCCGGGAAATATTCATCCAGTATTTGTCCCACTGCTGTCTGTTCCGGGCTGCCGGTCTGCCGCTCCGAATACCGCGCAAGGGCAAGCGCCGAGATCAGCATATCCGCCGCAAGAAGAACGAGGAGAACCGAACATACCGCCCGTCCCGCCCTGGCAGGGAGCTTTTCGATCTGCCGGGACAAAAACGGGTACACCCCTTTCATCCATACTACCGCAGCGATTCCCCAGAAGAAACAGTAGAGAAGGTTGATCCTTCCGCCCAGATTAAACGGGATCTCACTGTAATCCCAGAACACAGTCCCGAATGCCATCTCCGTGAACACACTGCACACATACTCATAAGCTCCTCCGAGAATCGTGCCAAACACAAAGATATACCGGTCACTCTTATCCCTATACCGATAGAGGATCCATGTCAGAAGGGCGCACGCAAGCCCCCACACAATGCTGAATGGTCCGAACACCAGGCTGCTCCTGCTCATGAGCCTTCCAGTAGTCGCCAGGCAGAAAACAGTCTCCACGATATCTCCGAGGAAAGCTCCCAGGATAAAAAGGCTGGCAAGCTTGAAGAAACCGCAGCCCCGGGCGAAACGTTCTTCCTTTGCCTTTACTCTTACTCCTTCCGTCCCCTCTATGTTCGGAAAGGCTTTGACCATACGCTTCTGGATACGGGTAGTGAGCGCATTTTCCAGCAATTTCGATGTCTTGTGGAGCTCCTCCGTGATCTGAGTAATCCTGCTCTGCTTCTTCTTTAATCCGAGCACCGCAACCCCGGATCCCACGGCATCGATCACCAGCAGCACCCCCAATATCCAGAGAAGGATATCTCCCGCCAGCCTGGGGATAAGAACAAGGAGCCTGCATAAAAGCGGATCGAAAAAGCAGATCATGAGCACAGAGCAAATACCCCATACAACAGAATTCTTCAGGCACACATATCCGTCCAGATTAAATCTCTGATCAGAGTAGTTCCACCATTTTCTGTGAAAGATCAGTTCCAGAATACGTCCTGTCAGATATTCCACGAATGTGGTTACGATCATTCCTCCCAGAAACAGAAAAAACAGCTGGTCCTTAAGTTCCGGCAGAAAAACCGCCACAGCAGCGGCCCCCGCTCCGTAGACCGGGCAAATGGGGCCGCTTACAAACCCTCTGTTTACAAATTTGTGGCGGTGCACTGCAGCCATCGCAGCCTCGCCGCACCAGCCGATAAAGGAATAAACAAAAAATATCCAAAGGAGCTGATAAACATTATAAGAATCCATCTGTTTTTCCTCTTCTGTATATTATAACTATATTATGAGATCACATCTTTGTACTGCGCATGTCTGCTCAGCGCTTCCGTCATCTTCGCCATCTCCGACAGGTCCCCGATCAGGATCACTCCGGACAGCCTGTTATTAAGGAAGTAGTATTTCCTGTACTGTCCCTTCCCCATATCACGATATTCGACAGTCTTATACAGCAGATCCGGATTCTTCCCGTTATCACCTGCCGCAAAGAGCGCAGTATTCATTCCGTGGAATGTAAGCGCTGCTGCCACAGGTTCATATTCCAGAGCCTCGCCTGCTGCATTCGCTCCTGCAATACGTCCCTGTTCCACAGCCTCGGGCGCCGGTATTATCCGCTTGTCTTTTGATTTCGGTACTAATACGGACCTGTTCCACAGCCTCGGGCCAGATCGCATAATTTGCGCCTTCATATTCCGTACAGTCTCCACACGCATACACACCCGGCACGCTTGTCTCCATCCTGGAATTCACCTTGACAGCCCGTCCGATCTCCAGTCCGATCTCCCGCGCCAGCTCTGTGTTAGCCCGCACCCCGGCGGAAATTACGACCAGCTCTGCCGGAATCACAGTCCCGTCGTCAAGGTGGACGCCTTTAACATGCCCGTCGCCCTCGATTGCAGACACGGATACACCCGTACGGATCTCCACACCGTTTTTCCCCGCTGTCTCTTTTAATATTTCTGCTGACCCTGCATCCAGCTGACGTCCCATAAGCACGGGAGCCACTTCAAGCACCTGCACTTCCAGACCGGCTTTTTTCAGTTCCCAGGCCGCCTCCAGCCCGAGTACGCCTCCGCCGATCACAACAGCCTTGGACGCATTCTCCATAATCCCTTCCAGCTTCTCCACATCAGCAAGCCTGCGGATCGCAACAACCTCCGGGAGATCGCTTCCCAGGATGGGAGGAATAAAGCATTCGCTCCCGAGCGCATAGATAAGCTTTGTAAAATGCACTTTTTCTCCGCTGGAAAGCAGAACTTCCTTTTCATTCATATCAATGGACTCTGCCTGTTTTCCAAGCATCTGCCATACCTTATTCTCCTCATACCAGCCGGGTCCTTCGATAGCGATCTGTTCCGCGTTTAACCCTGCCACAATAGACTTGGTCAGCATCGGACGATTGTACGCCGCGCAGGGCTCATCTGAGATCAGGATGACCGCTCCGGTCTTATCCCTCTCCCGTATTGCTTTTGCAGCATTGAATCCCGCCGCGCCATTGCCCAGGATCACATAATACTCCTGCGTATTATTTGTAAATCCGCTCTCTTCCACTTCCACAGGTACAAAGTTTTCTCTGCCTACCCCGCACACCGGGCAGATCTCAAGAGAGGAATCGAAGATTTCCCCGCACACAAGACATTTCACCAGACTGCGCGAGCCTTTCTTCTTCGGCTTTACAGGTTTTTTATCCTGAACAAGGCACCCGAACTGGTACCCGTATTCATAAGCGCTGACGAGATCTGCCTCGGACGGTTTGAAACGGACGCGGAATCCTTCCGACACTTTCATCCTGAGCTGCTTCAGACGCTCCGTAATATGCGGCACTCCCTCGCCGCTCCACCCGTAGCTTCCAAATGCCCCGGCGAACTTTCCGCCGTGCGTCCCCGGGAACATGCCAAGCGTCAGATCCCAGATCGGCTTCAGCGCCTCACCGACGATCGTAGGAGTCCCCAGAAGGATACCGTCTGCAAAGAGAAGCTCTTCGCTCACCTTCGCTGCATCTGCCTCTACCATATCATAAGAGCGCACATCAATCTCACCGCTGTCCCTTATGCCCTCTGCAATCTTCTCCGCCAGCGTCTTCGTATAGCCATAGGCGCTCACATAAGGAATGATAACCGTTTTTCCAGGATTGGGATTTACCACTGTCGACCACTCTCTGTACTGTTTCATAACCGCTTTGATGCGGTCTCCCACGAGCACCGGCCCGTGTCCCGTGCAGACCATGGAGATATCCATCTCCTCCACGCGGTCCAGCGCTTTGAGCATATACGGCTTGAACGGCCCGATGATGCAGTCGTAATAATATTTCAGCGCACTCTGGTAATCCGCCTCGTTTTTGATCTCCGTGGAGACGACTTCCGGCAGGCAGTAATGGGAACCAAAGGAATCACATGTCACAAGGATCTGTTCTTCTTCAATAAATGTGTACATGGTATCCGGCCAGTGGAGGTTCGGGACAAACAGGAACCGGAGCGTGCGGTTCCCGATCGTCATCTTTTCCCCGTCCCTGGCAGGGATCCCTACAAAGTCTTTATTCACGATGTCCTTGAGGAAGCCCAGCGCGCAGCCGGTAGCGATGATCTTCATCTGCGGGCTTAAATCCAGCAGCATCTCCACGCTCCCCGCGTGGTCCGGCTCCGTGTGGCTGACCACAAGATAGTCGATCTTATGCACATCGGTCACTTCTTTTAATTTTTCAAGATACTCGTCAAAAAATTTCGCCTTTGCTGTCTCAAAAAGCACAGTCTTGTCCCCGGCCTTCATCACATACGAATTGTATGTTGTCCCAAATTCCGTGTACATGATGATGTCAAATACACGGAGCTTGTCATCGATGATACCTGTCCAGTAAAAGTTTTCTCTCAGTTTGATACTTTTCATACGATCCTCCTTTTCGGTGTGAATAAAAGAAACTGCCAGATATTATACCCCGGCTTTTTTACAGATATCCGCAAGGCAGCACTTCTCGCAGTGAGGCTTTGTCCTTGCTGTACACA
>USKR01000104.1 GCA_900555215.1 uncultured Ruminococcus sp. | reverse complement strand
ATCCGGGAATTCCAGAAAGAATATCCGGGTATCGATTATGAACTTATCCTGGGAGATTATACAGAGATAGAGACGTGGATCGAGGAAGGGAGAGTGGACTGCGGATTTCTGCGGCTGCCTGCCCGGAAGGCGCTGGATTCGCTATTTCTGGAGCAGGACAGGCTGCTGGTCGTGCTGCCGGAGGGACATCCCCTGGCGGCGCTGGAAAAGATTCCTGTATCCGCGCTGTGCAGGGAACCTTTCATGCTGCTGGAAAAAGGAGCAAAGGCAGAAGTATCGGAAATTTTCGAGAGAAGCGGTCTCAGTCCGAAAGTACATTTCACTACATGGGATGATTATGCGATCATGGCTATGGTAGAGAGCGGGCTGGGAATCAGCATCCTTCCGGAACTTATTTTGAAACGTATTCCGTATCGGATCGTGGCGCGGGAGCTGGAATTCCCGGCATACCGTAATATCGGTCTTGCCTGGAAGGAGAAGAAGGGGGCATCTCCGATGCTGAAGCGGTTTATGGAATATTTGGAATACCGCTGACCCTTGCCAGCTGAGCGTGTATTGATTATAATAAGCCATATTATGAACCCTGCGTCTCGGCAAGGCTGCGCCTGGGACCGCGGCGGCAGGGAGGAAGAGAGGTTATAAAATGAAGAGAATAGTTACCAGCCTCCCGTTCCGGCTGCTTCTCGGAGTAGTCATCGGCATTATTGCAGGACAGCTTTCAGGAACGGCGCTGATGAATATTGTAGTAACAGTGAAATTTGTGCTCGGGGAGCTGATCAATTTCTGCGTGCCGCTGATCATTATCGGGTTTATCGCACCATCCATCACCAGGCTGGGTAAAAATGCATCGCGCATGCTGGGAGCGGCGGTTTTCTGTGCTTATGTGTCATCCATACTTGCAGCGCTTCTGTCTATGGGCGCAGGATACGGACTGATTCCGCACCTGTCTGTCGTGACGGAAACAGACGGTTTGAAAGAGCTGCCTGAGCTGGTGTTCCGGCTTGAGATCCCACAGATCATGAGTGTTATGAGCGCGCTGGTCCTTTCTGTATTGGTAGGGCTTGCCGCTGCATGGACAAAAGCGGAAATGATCACAGGCGTTCTGGAAGAACTTCATAAGATTGTCCTTGAAGTCGTGACCAGGATCGTGATACCGATCCTGCCTGTATTTATCGGTTTTACTTTCTGGGCGCTCTCTTACGAGGGAACGATCACAAAACAGCTGCCAGTGTTCATCAAGGTCGTCCTGATCGTGATGGCGGGACATTTTATCTGGCTTGCTGTCCTGTATATAGCGGCAGGAATATATTCACGGAGCAATCCGATGGCTGTTATACGGAACTACGGACCTGCATATATCACAGCGGCAGGGACTATGTCGTCCGCTGCCACGCTTGCGGTTGCCCTGAGATGTGCAAAGAAGTCAAAAACTCTGCGTGAAGATATGGTGGATTTTGGGATCCCTCTGTTTGCCAATATCCACCTTTGCGGTTCTGTTCTGACAGAGGTGTTTTTTGTGATGACTGTATCGCAGATTCTCTACGGTGAGATCCCGTCTGTCGGGACCATGATCCTGTTCTGCCTGCTTCTGGGCATATTTGCTATTGGCGCGCCCGGAGTCCCGGGAGGTACGGTTATGGCTTCGCTCGGTCTCATCACGGGAATCCTGGGCTTTGATTCAACCGGAACGGCGCTGATGCTCACGATCTTTGCGCTTCAGGACAGTTTCGGCACTGCGTGCAATATTACAGGAGACGGGGCGCTGACCCTGATCCTGACAGGATATGCCGACCGGCATAAGATTGAGAAACAGGATCTGAAGTCGGTGCTGTAAAAAAATATTAAAGAACAATGAGGGAGAGAAGTTCATACATTATGGTCCAGATGGCGTTTTACATGGATTTAACATAGATATAACTTTTCGGAATGCATGAATAAGATAAAATGAGTATAGCCTTTTCCGGATATATTGACTATGCCGGGGGAGAATGTAAATCTGAGAGGGATATCATATGGTTAAAATTTATGTGCTGGATACGAACATTCTGATCCAGGCGCCCTATGCTATCGATCATTTTGAGGACAATTCCGTAGTGCTGCCCATGGTCGTGCTGGAAGAGCTGGATCATCTGAAAAAGGCGGAAGGGGAAATCGGAGCAAATGCCCGCCGGAGCATCCGCCGTTTGGAACAGCTCAGACAGAAAGGAGACATGCTCAGCGGCGTGGCGCTTGAAGGCGGAGGAACGCTTCGGGTAGAAAAAAATTTTGTGGATGTAGAGCTGCCTGAGGAATTGTCTGCAGAGGTGATGGATAACCGGATACTGAAGGTGTGCCTCGGACTTTCCAGAAAAAGCGAGGAGCAGGTGATTCTTGTCACAAAGGATATCCTGCTCCGGATCAAGGCGCAGATCCTCGGTATCTGCGCGGAAGATTTTACCACTGAGCAGGTACTGGAACATGAAAATCAGTACAGCGGCAGGTGTGAGCTATATGTGCCGGAAGCGCTTTTTAAAGATTTTAAGAAAAAAGGGATTCCCGCGGATATGGTCTATGCCATTGACCGCCAGGGCGAGAGCTGTGTGCCGGAGCTTGTGGAAAATCAGTTTGTTATACTGAAAGCAGACCAGTCTGCAAAAAAGACACATCTCGGCCGGGTTGAAAAGGGAGTGATAAAGAAACTCGAGTACAGGAAGAGTTCTCCCTATGGAATCACGCCGAGAAATGCGGGACAATATTTTCTGCAGGAGGCATTGATGCAGCCGGCGGAGAAGGCGCCTCTTGTTATTGTGAAAGGGATGGCGGGGACGAGTAAGACATTTTACTCCCTCGCGGTGGGACTTGAAAAGCTTCTGAACCATCCGACGGGCGAGTACCGGCGCATCCTGATCTGCCGTCCGAACGCCCAGTTTGATGATGATATCGGATTCCTTCCCGGGGATGAACAGGAGAAGATATCCCCGCTCATGCGTCCGATCATTGATAATCTTGAACAGCTTATTGATTCCAGCGAAGAGGAGAGGTATGATGATGAAGAAGAGCTTCGCGGCAAGGTGGAAGAAATCTTTGCCAGGGGACTGGTTCAGGCAGAGGCGCTTAATTATATCCGGGGACGGTCAATTGTAAAAACCTATCTGATCATCGATGAGGCACAGAACACGACACCTGATCAGATCAAGGGAATTATCACAAGAGCAGGGAAAGACACAAAGATCATTCTCCTCGGCGATCCGAACCAGATCGACCGGTCGTTTCTGGATGAGCGGACCAACGGGCTGAGTTACGCGTCAGAGCATATGAAGGGAAGCCCTCTGTGCTGGCAGATCACGATGAGCGCCCGGGAGTGTGAGCGTTCGGCGCTGGCAATGGAAGCGGTGAAGCGGCTGTGACAACTATGTCGGGGAAAATGAGAATCCCAATGACAGGGAAACAAAAATTTTAAGTAATACAAAAGGAGAAAGTATGGAAAAGATATACATGAACAGAGAACTGTCCTGGCTGAAATTTAATGAAAGGGTGCTGGAGGAGGCGGAAAACCCGGAAGTGCCGCTCTGTGAGCGCATGACTTTTGTCTCCATCTATCAGAGTAATCTGGATGAATTCTTTATGGTCAGGGTGGGATCTCTCCAGGATCAGATGCTGCTGAATAAGAAGATCAGGGACAATAAGACAAATATGACCTCAGAGGAGCAGATCAAAGCAATCCTGAAAGAGGTAAAAAGGCTGAACAAAAGGAAAGATGAGGCGTATCAGAATCTCATGAAGAAGGTTGCGGGATACGGGATACAGCTCATCAATTTCCAGAGTGCGGACCCTGAGGAAAAGAAGTATCTGGAACAGCACTTTAACCGAAATATCGTTCCCTTAAGTTCCCCGACTATCGTGAGTAAAAGACAGCCGTTCCCGTTCCTGCGCAATAAAGATATCTACGCGGTCGTAGTTCTGGAGACGAGGAGCGGAAAAGAGAGGCTGGGCATAATCCCATGTACCAATAATATGGTGGAGAGACTGATCGAACTTCCGGGAGGCAGAGGAAGGTACATGCTTTCGGAGGATTTGATCCTGCACTATATCGGGAAAGTATTTAAAGGCTACAAAGTTAAAGGCAAATCACTGATCCGCGTGGTAAGAAATGCAGATATTGATGCGGATGCCCTCTACGATGAAGATCTGGATTACAGAGAATTCATGGCGGATCTTATGAAGGAGAGGAAGAGGCTGTCCCCTGTCCGCCTGGACCTGTCCAGGGATATGGAAGGAAATGTGGTAGAAGCGCTCTGCCGGTATCTGGATGTATCCCCGGAGAGAGTGTTTAAGAGCAGAGCTCCCCTGGATGTGTCCTTTATCTTCCAGATCCAGGATCTGCTGCGCATGAACCCGGAGCTCTTTTACAATAAGAGAGTCACGCAGAAATCGCCGGACTTCCGCGACGGGGAGAGCATACTGGAGCAGATCAGACAGGAGGACAAACTGCTGTCCTATCCGTATGAGTCGATCCGTCCTTTCCTGAATATGCTCAACGAGGCGGCTGAGGACGACCGGGTGGTGTCCATCAAGATGACGCTGTACCGCCTGGCGAAGCAGAGCAAGGTGATAGAGGCGCTGTGCGAGGCGGCGGAAAACGGAAAGGAAGTCGTTGTGCTCGTAGAGCTGAGGGCTCGTTTTGACGAGGAAAATAATATCCGCTGGTCACGTATGCTGGAGAAGGCGGGATGCCAGATCATTTATGGGCTGGAAGGGTTTAAGGTGCATTCTAAACTCTGCCTGATCACAAGGCGGGGGCGCGACGGCGTGGAGTATATCACTCAGATCGGTACAGGCAATTACAATGAAAAGACAGCGCGTCTGTATACAGATCTTTCCCTTATGACAGCGGACGAAAAGATCGGGCTTGAGGCGACACGCGTGTTCCAGGCTCTGACTAAGGGCGAGACGGTGGAGGAGTCCGAACATCTCCTTGTGGCGCCGAAATGTCTCCAGTCAAAAGTGATCGATATGATCGACGAAGAGATCCGCCGCGTGCAGAACGGTGAGGAAGCGTATATCGGGCTGAAGCTCAACTCGCTTACAGATAAGAAGATCATGGATAAGCTGGCAGAGGCTTCACGCGCGGGCGTACATGTCGATATGATCGTGAGAGGCATCTGCTGCCTGATCCCGGGCGTGCCGGGCGAGACAGAGAATATCCGGGTCATCAGCATTGTCGGAAGATTCCTGGAACACTCCAGGATCTATATCTTCGGATGTGGAGAGAGGACGAAGTATTATATCGGGTCCGCGGATTTTATGACCAGGAATACGGTGAAGCGGGTGGAAGTGGCGGCACCGGTCTATTCAGAAAAGCTGAAAAAGCGCATACGCGGGATCTTCGACCTGATGCTCAGCGACAATAAGAAAGCGCGTATAGAAGGAAGCGACGGGAAATATACTTACGTGAAATGCGAGGGAGAGCCTGTCAATTCCCAGGAGCGCCTG
>USKR01000103.1 GCA_900555215.1 uncultured Ruminococcus sp. | reverse complement strand
CCATCGCCACATCCCCGCCCGCCGCGAAAGGCACTTCAAATAGGTCTGCGGTTTTCTACGTTCAACCGACCGGAAGTCCTCACAGCCAGGTCCGGTTTTCAGTAGTATTTTACGGTTACGGTCCGCCCCATTTTTTCTGATGTGGTTATCAGCTGGTCCACAAGGTTCTGCCTCATACTCAGATCAAAGTTAAGTTCTGATTCGGCATGAGCTTCATTGACTGCTGTTCCCACGAATAGGTTCAGCTCCGTGCAGTCTTCTATCAGCAGTTTTGCCAGACGGGAGGCGCCGTTATCTGCGTCCAGCTCATCAAAAAATTCGGCGTCAAATTCATCATTGACATATTTTTTCAGGATCTTCAGGCATTTTCCGAGAGTCAGAACGCCTTCTGTGACCAGGTCAATTCCTTCCAGTGTCGCCATGGGCGGCACATCCGGATTCCGGCTGTCCACCTTTGTTATGATCTCGCGTCCGAGTATCCGGGCCGCGATATTTGCGCTCGTCCCGCCAGCTACGACTTTTTTTCCTTCCGTATGCATAAACTCATGCATCAGCCTCTCATCGTCGTCTTTTGATTTTGGGGGACCGGTAAAAATATTGACGACTCTGCGGTCTATCACCCGGGCCACTGCCACCGTAGTATCGTCTCCGGGTTTTTCTTCGTACAGTTCGTCACAAGCCTGGCTGAGCATTACTGCGAGCCTGGACGCTGACATTGTCTTTTTTGTACATTTCAGGGTATATTCTGCCATTGCCTCCCACGTCCACCCCTGGAGATTGAGGATGGAGCCCGCACCTGCATAGATGACTCCGTCGCTCATCAGTACAAAGCAGTCGTTCTTTTTTACATGGAAACGGTATTCATGGATCCTTTTTCCTCCGATCTCCCGTGTCTCATAAGGATATTTCACGATCTTTCCATCGCGGATAAATACACAGGACGGATTGTCAAACTCAGCCAGGTAAGCTTCCCCGCTGTGGAAGATCTGCAAAATTGAAAATGTAGCATATGCCACTTTTCTTACCTTACAGATGGGCAGTGTCTTTGCGATCGTCTCAACACAGGATTCGATATCAGCCCCTTCATAAAGCATAGTGCCCAGGATCTTCGATGTAAGCGTGGCGAGGATATTTGCTTTTACCCCGCTGCCCATCCCGTCAGCCAGGATCATGATATCCGAATCGTTTGTCTTAATAATTTCTACTTTGTCGCCGCAGAGCTCTTCATTTTGTTTGTTCAGGCTTTTCCATGCCACGTCTATACTTACACTCATTGTCACTCCTCCTCATTCAGGATAGAATCCCTGAGCTTAGTAAGGGTTACTTTGGTCTCCGCGGTTGTCTCGCCGAGGAGTCCCGCGATCTCCTGAGCCACCATCATCTGCTTTTCAATGACTTTTTGCGCCATCTCCACTGTTTCTACTTTCAGATTATAATGCTGTTCCTTGATCTTCTCTTCCCTGGTTACATCCTGGAAAGTAACAAGCACGGCATCCAGATTTTCGATATAAACGATTGTTTCTTCTGCGATCAGTCTGCCGTTTTCAAGCTGTACTTTCTTATGCAGCACAGGCTCTCTTGTAAGAAGCGCTGTCTCGATATCTTCAGTCTCTATAAATTCAAATATGTATCTCTGAACAGCCTCCTCATGTCCTACGCCAAGAAGTTCCTGTCCCTTACGGTTGCAGTCCAGGATACGCATATCATTTCCGATGACAAAAATCATATTTGGCGTTACATCCATAACTACATTAGACATGGACTCTGCCTGAGCAAGAGCATACGGCATGCACATGGACAGTTCAGCCTTTCCCTGGAAAACAGCGACTGCTTTCTCGCGGCAGGTGGAATATCCACACGCGCCGCAGTTCAATTCGTCCTCGGGAGAATATTTACCCGTGGATCTGAGGATCCTCTGGATCTGTTCTTCCGACGGCATAATATCTGACAGGCTGTGGTCCCCGAATTCCTTAGCAAGTTCTTCTTCAGTCATGTCAGGAAGCTCTCGCGCTGCCTTGTAGGATACCACGTTTTCAATCTTTACTTTTGTTTTCACATATGAAGTATTCCAGTGCGCTGACGCCGGACCTTTAGCGCAGCCGCCCTCGCAGACGTTTGCCTCGATAAAACAGTGGTCAAGTTCGCCTTTTTGCAGGCATTCCAGCATTTCCATACAGTTTTCCAGACCGTCTACAAATACTTTGTGGTATCCGTCTGTCTCCTCTTCCGTGATCACTGACTGGATTACGCCGCCGCTCACCGGATAGAGACGGTTGATCTGCGGATCAGGATTCCCCATGGGCTTATCCTCGCAGGCATGCAGATCGATCCCTTCCTCCTGGAACCAGTCTGCCAGCTCCTCAAATGTGAGGATTGCATCCACCGCGCCAAACACCCTTTCATCGCCGATGGCTTCCTGCTTCTTTGCAATACAGGGCCCCAGAAAAACGACTTTGACATCCGGCCCGTAAATCTTCTTAATATACCGGCCATGCGCCACCATTGGGGACACAACAGGCGCCATCAGCTTTGCACAGTCCGGATAGTATTTTTCGATCAGGTCGTTCACACTCGGGCAGCATGTAGTGATGATATTAGGCATTTTATTCTGACGGACCAGTTTTTTATATTCGTTTGTCACCAGCGCGGCTCCCTCTGCAGTCTCGCGCACTTCCCAGAACCCCAGACGCTGAAGAGCATTCACTACCTGTCCCGGCGTGTCGAATTCAAGCACACCTGCATAAGACGGGGCAATCGATATGACCGTCTTAAATCCCTGACGAAGATAACCCTTCACCCGCTCCATGTCGCTGGCAAAAGTCTTCGCATTCTGAGGACAGACCTCCAGGCAGCGGCCGCAGTTGATACAGTGGTCCACCATGATCCTGGCCTGCTCGTCCTTGACTGAGATCGCTTTTACCGCGCAGTTGCGCACACATTTGTAACAGTGACGGCATTTTGCATCTTTAAAGTCAATGACCTTCATCCCGCAAAACCTCCTTGTATTTTTTCGTTTGATCTATTGATCCTATTTTACCAGAGCAGGATCAGAATATCCAGAGACGTTTTTTCTGTCTGCTTCCTGTATTTTACATGCGGTTCTCGTTTACATTATATGATTTTGGGGTCAAAAGCCCCAACTATGATGCCTGCGGACTGTTCCGCGCTTCGTACTCCTGCAATCCGCCCCGATATGAGCAAGCTCATGTGGATTTAGACATTTTGATCCTGGTATCATTATATAAAACTGTAATAAAATAAATTGCATAAGATGCAACCATTTGTCTTCTCATCTGCGTCTAATGGTCAGGAAGCATTGATACACAGACAGACTGCAGAGAGGAGGAGGACTTGAAATGAACAGAAGGGGAAAGGAGGAGATCAGTCTGGAATATCTGGTACGAAAGGCAAAGAAAGGAGACTCGCAGGCTTTTATCGAGCTGATCGAAGCAAGCAAACAGAGCGGAGCTATTTCTCTAATGAAGAAGATATTGCCGATGCGATACAGGATACGATCGAGACCGCATACCGCTCGATCGTCAGCCTGAAAAATGACAAATATTTCCACACATGGCTGATCCGCATCCTTATCAATAAATGTATTGACATGATACGAAAAAACCGCAGGGAAAGCCCGGTTGAGTTTTTCCCGGAGCAGGGGGAGATGTGTGCAGAACTGACAGAGTGTGAATTTGAGGAACTGATGCGTTTCCTTGACGAAAAATACCGGACAGTGCTTCTCCTGTACTACGGGGAAGGTTTCAAGGTGACTGAAATAGCACAGATTCTCAATATGGAAGAAAACACAGTAAAATCCAGACTGTCACGCGGACGGGAAAAGTTCCGGAAGATCTGGACCGCGCAGAATGCAGCCACTGAATGAGAGAGGAGGAACGAAATTGAAAAAAGAATATTCACAGCAGGATGTAGAACGTATTTTAAAAAGTAACGCTCAGATCCCGGAAAGTGTTGACGAGCGGATCAGGGATACCTACCGGGAGCTTGGGCTGATCGGGAATACCGGCAGGAAGAGTACCGGAAAACGTACTGTACATCGGAAAAAGAGAAAAGTATGGGCCGCGGTCGCGGCGGCGGCAGTCCTCACCACAGGACTTGGTGTCACTGTATTTGCTGTCAGTCAGCTCATGAACGCAGATCTGAAAGAAACAGAGGATGGTCTCATCTATGAGATTTCTATAGCTCCTGAGACAAAAGAAGCTCATGATGTCAAAGTAACTCCCACCTATGTACCGGAGGGGTTTGTCTATCATGAGGAGGGTCCTTACGCCCTTAAATGGCATAATGATGCAACTGACGGCGACATGTCCATCATTAAATATAATGCGGCAGACCTCTATAAAATGTCCAAGACGCAGGAAGAAATGCTCCACACAATGTTTGACAAGGATTCTTTCGTTGAGACTACGACGATAAATGAGATGAAAACAGATATGTTCAGCGAGGGCAGTATCTACAAAGACAGCGACTCTGTAAGACAGGATGTATTCCTGTTCAACGAGGAGTACGGCTGCGCTGTCCATGTGTATCTGGAAGGACCAGGACTGGCGGAAGATGAGGCGCTTAAAGTGGCGCGGGGACTGGACATCGAAGTATTGGACACTACTGTAGAATATGCGTCCGATGAAGAACTCGACACCCTGAAACAGGAAATTGCAATGGCCGCAGGAAAAACAGGCGGCGCAGTTAATTATTATGAAATCGGTGATGAGATCACACCGCCGCCGGAGACCGGAATTGACGATGTGATGCCTCAGACCCATAAAGTGACAGATATTCAGATCTTGGATTCCCTGCCGCTTGACCAGTATCCGAAAGAAAACTATATCGAGGATTATGATACGGTAGTCGCTCCTCTGCTTAATGAGGACGGAACATTGAAAGATCACGAAAGGTATCCTCTCAAAAACGGAAGTATTGTAGAAGACGGGATCGAATCCACAGGAGCCAAATTCATTGTGGCGACAACAGAGATTACGAATACCGGAGACACGGCTCAGGAAATCTATATCGCCCCGGATCTGATGCTGCTTACGGACAACGGATCAGGATCTCTTACGGAATACTGGTACTGGCCTGCTTCCGAAGCCTATCTGGAATTTGTCTCGGACCACCGTATGCCGGAATATCAGACTGTCCAGATGTTCACAGAGAATCAGAAAACGCATGTACATTTCGCTGAGATAGGGGCGGGAGAAACGATAACATGCACATTCGCATGGGCAGTGGATGAAGACTGCATAGACGACGCTTATCTGGGATTTTACAATGGAGCCGCAGGTACGACGGAATCGCTGGTGAAAGTGGCAGAATGATTAAATCTGGATTTGTGTGTGAGGACGTGTGAGCGATAAGACGTCCGAAAACCGTAGTTTATTTTAAGACGTATTCGTGACGGGCGGGGATGTGGCTCAGGTTCCGGTTCCACGATTTGGGAAAGACATAAAAGGAATGGGATACAGCTAAAGA
>USKR01000102.1 GCA_900555215.1 uncultured Ruminococcus sp. | reverse complement strand
CCATGCCCTTTGCCCAGAAACGCTCACGGCTTCTTCTGACATACCAGTTGCTCATGTCATCCACAAACTCCTGGAGGGCGCGCGCAGCCTCAGGGATACGGTAGTTCCCGAGATTGTCATCCACATCTTTTACCATGGTGTTCATCTTGGAAAGGAGCCATTTATCCATCACGGTCAGTTTGTCATAATCCAGTGTATATTTTGCAGCGTCAAAGTTATCTATATTCGCGTAGAGAACAAAGAATGCGTAAGTATTCCAAAGTGTTCCCATAAATTTACGCTGTCCTTCGATCACTGCCTTCCCGTGAAAACGGTTGGGCAGCCACGGAGCACTGTTGATGTAGAAATACCAGCGGATAGCGTCTGCGCCGTATTTTTCCAGGGCGTCAAAAGGATCGACGGCATTTCCCTTGGACTTGCTCATCTTCTGCCCGTTCTCATCCTGCACATGTCCGAGAACAATAACGTTCTTGTAAGGAGCTTTATTGAAGATGAGAGTGGAGATCGCCAGCAGGGAGTAGAACCATCCTCTCGTCTGATCCACCGCCTCTGAGATAAAGTCCGCCGGAAACTGCTGCTCAAACAGTTCTTTATTCTCAAACGGATAGTGATGCTGCGCGAATGGCATGGATCCGCTGTCGAACCAGCAGTCAATAACCTCAGGCACTCTGTGCATCTCTTTCCCGCATTTCGGACACTTAATGGTCACGGCATCAATGTACGGACGGTGCAGCTCTATATCGTCCGGGCAGTTATCGGACATCTCTTTAAGCTCTGCAATGCTTCCTACAGAATGCATATGTCCGCACTCGCACTCCCAGATATTGAGCGTAGTTCCCCAGTAGCGGTTACGGCTGATACCCCAGTCCTGAACGTTCTCGATCCAGTCGCCGAAACGGCCTTTTCCGATGCTCTCGGGTATCCAGTTGATCGTATTGTTGTTTGCGATCAGATCGTCTCTGACCGCTGTCATCTTGATGAACCAGGACTCGCGCGCGTAGTAGATGAGCGGAGTATCACATCTCCAGCAGTGCGGGTAGCTGTGCTCGAACTTCGGAGCGTCGAAGAGCAGTCCTCTGCTGTCCAGGTCTTTTAATACTTCCGGGTCTGCTTTCTTTACAAACAGTCCGGCGAACGGCGTGGATTCCGCCATGTTTCCTTTTTCATCTACAAGCTGTACGAACGGAAGGCCGTATTTTCTTCCCACATTCGCATCGTCCTCACCGAATGCCGGGGCGATGTGTACGACTCCCGTACCGTCGGTCAGGGTTACATACGTGTCGCATGTCACGTAGAAAGCTTTCTTGTTCTGTTTTGCAGCGGCGTCTGCTGCGCACTGGTAGAGCGGCTCGTACTCTTTCCCTTCAAGGTCTGTGCCCTTGTATGTTTCAAGGATCTCATATGCAGGTCTGCTCTCCGCGCCGTCCTCTTTGTTTTCTGCTGCGCCGAGTTTCCCGAGAACTGTATCAAGCAGCGCACATGCCATATAGTAGGTATACCCGTCTGCTGCCTTTACCTTCGCGTAATCCTCGTTCGGGTTCACACAGAGCGCCAGGTTGGACGGCAGGGTCCACGGTGTGGTCGTCCACGCGAGGATGTATGCGTCCTCGTCCTTTACCTTAAACCTTACGACTGCGGAGCGTTCTTTGACGTCCTTGTATCCCTGGGCAACTTCCTGGGCGGACAGCGGCGTGCCGCAGCGCGGGCAGTAGGGCACGATCTTGAAGCCTTTGTAGAGCAGGCCTTTGTCCCAGATCTGCTTCAGAGCCCACCACTCGGATTCTATAAACGAGTTGTGATAGGTTACATAAGGATGCTCCATATCAGCCCAGAATCCGACTGTGCCGGAGAAATCCTCCCACATCCCTTTATATTTCCACACACTCTCTTTACATTTGTCGATGAACGGCTCCAGGCCATACTCTTCGATCTGGTCCTTTCCGTCCAGCCCCAGCGCTTTTTCAACTTCCAGTTCCACCGGAAGTCCGTGGGTATCCCATCCGGCTTTCCTCGGGACCATATACCCCTTCATCGTGCGGTAACGCGGGATCATGTCCTTGATGACACGGGTCAGTACATGCCCGATATGCGGTTTCCCATTTGCTGTCGGAGGTCCGTCGTAGAAAATGTAGTCCGGACATCCTTTTCTCTCTTCGATGCTTTTTTCGAAGATATGATTTTCATCCCAGAATTTTTCAACTTCTTTTTCTCTGGAGACGAAATTCATATCCGTAGATACTTTCTTGTACATGTCTGTTTTTCCTTTCTTTCATGGCCTGATACGGCAGAAAAAAGGCTTCCGTCCGTAAAAGGACGAAAGCCATCTCTCTCGTTTTAACCACCTGTTACATCATACTTGGAGCGGTCTGCCGCCTGCTCCGCATATGGCGTCCCCTAACGCGGGAACTCACGTCAGCCCTTACTCTCGCCGTACGATACAGATCCGGCGCGCCTTCTGGGCTGCGGCTCGGGAGTGATATTCGGCAGTACCCTACTGATGCCGGGCTTGCACCATCTCCCGGCTCGCTGGGATGTTCGGATAAGACCTACTGTCTCCGTCACAGCCTTTGCTTTTGGATTTATGCACATGTTATTATATAGAGAAACGGGAGATCCGTCAAGATTTTTCTGGTGGTTAGTGCTGTTTGATCTGCCTGTTTTTACAAAAAGGGACAGGGCAAAACGCAGTTTGGGACGTAGTAAAATCGGATTTTACTACGTCCCAAACCGGGTTATTTTTCGATTTTCTTATATACTTCGATAAATTCTTCCGCCATGATCCGGAATGTCTCCGCGCTCATGAGCTGGTCTTCGGCGTGCAGGTCCACGGTACCTGTGTCGCCCCGTACAGCGGGCAGAGCCCTGTGTAGAGAGCAGCATACTGTAAGATACAGGAGATCACCGGCATCGCGATGAACGGAAATGCAAGCACCGGGTTCATCACGATCGTAAGTCCTGCACCGGTGACATTGATAAACAGACTGAAACGCCCTACATTGGAAAAATATCTCGCGCCGTATTTCCCAAGCATGCCTGAAGATCCCACCCCAATAAAGATCGTGCAGCGGGATTTTCTCAGATACTGAAAGGCCATCTCAATACTCTCCTGAAAATCTTCAGACCATGCCTGGTTCACAAAACTCTGGAGCTCCGCAGTGCCGTCGTCCTTCAGCGCGTCCCGCTTGCCCTCCAGATGTTCTCTGTATTTGAGCTTGAACTCACTGTATCCGTCCGCCCCGCATTTCCGGCAGAAGCGCAGGATCGTAGCCGTGGAGACATGCGCCATGGCAGCCAGCTCCTTGATCGGCATCCTGCTGATCCGGCCCCGGTTTCATCGAATACATCTCCTCCAACGTAACAAGCCGCACCTCGCCACGCTGCCCGGCGTTTTCCAACCCTTCCGTAAATCCGGCCTTTGAAAAAATATAATAATGATACCTGCTTCCCTTACCAAATACAGCAGCATATGATCTGAGCCGTTCCAGTTCATCAAGCCCGGTCTTTTCTTTTTTATACTTGCAGGAACCTATGATATATTCACTGCCCTCTGCCGGACATCCTATTATATCGATCTGTACCTGTCTTCTTGTCTTCCTGTCTGTGCCCCACCACTGACCGAGATCACACATAGCTATCGGGAGATCCTCTGCATAGTAAAGCAGATACTGCCGGCACATATTCTCAAAAATCAGTCCCATATAATCAGCCAAATGCGCCTTTACAGCGCGGTCATATGTTTCACCGATACGCCCGGACGCCACAGCAATGATATTTTTCGGCACGAAGCGGTACCAGAAACGGAAAAACTGATCCGCAAGAAGATAAATCGTTTTCTTTCCCGGTCTTTCTGTAACAGGGGTTTCTTTCTTAATGATTCCCAGTTCCATGAGCGTATGGATATATTTTGAACAAGGACCGGTCTCTGTTCCCGTCTTCGTAGCAATCTCATTCATTCGGGAGGCGCCTTCTGCAATCGCCCGGATGACAGCATTATAAACAGCCGGTTCTCTCAGTTCCTGCTTCAGCAGATTCTCCGGCTCCTCAAACAGATATCCCGACCGGTCAAACAGATTTTCCAGCAAAGCGTCATCCACCGATTCGCGCACACCCAGCTTATTGATATAATGAGGGACTCCGCCTGTGATCCCGTAGATCAGTGCGTTATCTTCTTCGGAAAGTTCCGGATGAAAAACAGCGGTTTCCCTGTAATTCAGCGGTTCAATCTTAAACTGCCCGGTTCTCCTGCCATACAGAGGACTTTCATGGCCGAGCACCTGATTTTCCATAAAGCTCATAGACGACCCGCAGAGGATCAGATACAGTTTCGTATGGACCCAGCGGTGATCTATCAAATGTTGGAGAATGGATGAAACAGCTGATTTTGCTTTCGCCAGATATGGATATTCATCGATCACAAACACAAGTCGTTCCTCTGATGCGATCCTGCCGATCTCATTGAATGCATCCTCATACGTATCGAATCGAGCTCCCATATCCGATCCCGGATACTTATACGCAAAGACCGCGCGGGATAATGTCTCAAGATTTTCCTGTTCTGTCGAATCCAGCGCAGAAAACAGGATCGTTGGTTTCCCTTTACAGAATTCATTGATCAGCGCAGTTTTTCCAACGCGCCGCCTTCCATATATGACAATACACTCAAACTGACCATTGTCATAGCGCCTGTTCATCTTTTCCAATTCCGAATCACGACAATAAAACATCATCTCATCTCCATTCTGTCAGGTTTTTGGATTTATTTAGTATCTCGCAAGTTAGTATCTTACGATTATATTAATATCATTCATTAAAAATGTCAACATTGATTGGGGACGTAGTAAAATTGAATTTTACTACGTCCCCAATTAAGTTTCACCCTGTCCCTTTTTACAATTTCTTCACAAACAACGCCCTTATCGCGTTGAGCACTGCAATGATCATCACCCCTACATCGGCAAAAATAGCAAGCCACATATTAGCAATGCCGACTGCCCCGAGTACAAGGCAGATCAGCTTAATTCCAATCGCGAACCAGATATTCTCATACACGATCCGCAGACATTTCCTTGAGATCTTGATGGCTTTCGCGATCTTCAGCGGATCGTCATCCATAAGCACGATATCCGCCGCCTCGATTGCCGCGTCCGAGCCCATCGCTCCCATGGCGATGCCGATATCTGCCCGGGAGAGGACCGGCGCATCGTTGATACCGTCGCCTGCAAATGCCAGTTTCGCCTTGTCCGGCTTCTCTGCCAGGAGCTCTTCGACTCTGGATACTTTATCCGCCGGCAGCAGCTCTGCATAGACCTCATCGATCCCCAGGTCCGCCGCCACATGCTCTGCGACCTTCCGTGAATCTCCCGTCAGCATAACCGTCTTCTCAACTCCCGCCCTCTTAAGCGCCCGGACTGCCTCTTTGGCATGTGGTTTCTCAATGTCAGAGATCACGATATGTCCGGCATATCTGCCGTCCACAGCCATATGGATGAT
>USKR01000101.1 GCA_900555215.1 uncultured Ruminococcus sp. | reverse complement strand
TGATCGCCACAAAGGCCTCCCGCGTCGTTCATGCGGCGCAGGGAAACGGCGTCATGGAATTTGGGCTCCGCCGCGCCCAGGGACCGGATGCTGGGCTGTACGGCGCGCGCGCGGCGATGATCGGCGGATGCGTGGGCACGTCCAATGTGCTGGCAGGCGAGCTTTTTGACGTACCTGTGCTGGGGACACACGCTCACAGCTGGATCATGAGTTTTAAGGACGAATATACCGCATTTAAAGAATACGCCCGCCTGTATCCGGACGCGTGCACTCTTCTTGTAGACACATACGACACATTGAAATCTGGTGTTCCGAATGCGATACGCGTCTTTAAAGAAATGCGCGATGCCGGCATCCATCCAAAGAGTTACGGTATCCGCCTGGATTCCGGAGATTTGGCGTATCTCTCTAAAAAAGCAAGAAAAATGCTGGATGACGCAGGCTTCACAGACGCAGTCATCGCTGCCTCCAATGATCTGGATGAATTTCTCATCAATGACCTGAAGATCCAGGGCGCGCAGATCACTTCCTGGGGTGTGGGCACAAACCTCATCACCTCCAAAGACTGCCCCTCCTTCGGCGGCGTTTATAAACTGGCGGCGATCCAGGATGAAAACGGCGAATTTATACCAAAGATCAAAATTTCCGAAAATATTGAAAAGATCACAAATCCCGGAAACAAAACAATCTACCGCATCTATGACAAAGAGACAGGAAAGATGCGGGCGGACCTGATCTGCTTCGTGGGCGAGGAGTATGATACTTCTGAGGACCTGCTCCTCTTTGACCCGAATGCGACCTGGAAGAAAACAAGACTTGCGGGCGGGACATATACAATGAAGGAAATACTGAAGCCGATCTTTATCAGAGGGGAATGCAAATATCAGTCCCCCACAGTAAAAGAGATCGCCGAATTCTGCCGGCAGGAAAAGGAAACGCTCTGGGACGAGACAAAGCGTCTCTTCAACCCTCACAAAGTGTATGTAGATCTGTCTCAAAAGCTGTACAACACAAAAGCAGATCTTCTCAACAGCGTCAACGCATGACCAGAGCGCCTGACACCGCGGCGTAAAATTTAAGTGAACTAAAATAAAATTAAGGAGTATAAATCATTATGAAAATCATCGTACTTGCAGGCGGATTAAGCACAGAGCGGGACGTCTCCCTTGCGTCTGCCGCAGGAATATGCAGAACTTTGATAGAAAAAGGACATGACGCTTTTCTTCTGGATGTTTTCCTCGGACTGGAAAACGCGCCGGAAAATCTTGAAGACGTATTCACGCTTCCCGGTCATGGACTGGAAATTGCCGGTAATATCGGGACAGCCGAACCGGATCTGGCGGCAGTGAAAGCTTCCCGTCCGGACCAGTCTGACTGCTTCTTAGGACCGAATGTCATTGAACTCTGCCGCCTGGCTGACATTACATTTCTCGGTCTGCACGGAGGTGAAGGCGAAAACGGAAAACTCCAGGCAACTTTCGATCTGCTGGGTATCCGTTACACGGGTCCTGACTCGCTTGGCTGCGCGGTTGCAATGGACAAAGGCTTTACCAAACAGGTATTCCTCCAGTCCGGCATTGACACTCCGGCAGGTGCATGCCTGCACAAAAACGCGCCGGATCACTCTGTCAAATCTCTGGGGCTTGACTTCCCGGTTGTCGTGAAACCATGCTCCGGCGGGTCCAGCATCGGCGTTTATATCGTAAATACAGAAGCCGAATACGCGGAAGCTCTTGATAAATCCTTCCGCTATGAGGACGAAGTGGTCATCGAGGAGTATATCAGAGGAAGAGAATTCGCCTGCGGAGTCATTGACGGAGAGGCGCTTCCTCCGATTGAGATCATCCCCAAGACAGGTTTCTTTGATTACGCGAACAAATACCAGGCAGACGCGACTCTGGAAGTATGCCCCGCAGACATTCCGGAAGAGATCGACCGTCGGATGCGCGATCTGACTGTCCGTGCGTTCCATGCACTGAAACTCAATGTATACAGCCGTGCGGATTTTCTTCTCGATGAAAAGGGAAATCTGTACTGTCTGGAGATGAACACCCTTCCGGGAATGACCGCAGCAAGCCTTCTTCCAAAAGAGGCAAAAGCAATGGGAATTGAATACGGGGATCTGTGCGAACTCATTATCAAAAAATCACTGGAGGCAAGATATTCATGAAACATATGTCATTACAGGAAATCGCCGCTGCCTGCGGCGGCACATACCATGGCAGCCCCGAACTCGCTTCCCGTGAAGTCAGCAGCGTAGTCATTGACAGCAGAAAAGTAGAAAAAGACAGTCTTTTTATCGCAATAAAAGGCGCGCGGGTGGACGGCCATTCTTTTATTCCCCAGGTTATGGAAAACGGAGCTCTCTGCTCCGTGTCTGAGCTGGATTTAGGCAATGTGCCTTACCCGTACATCCGGGTCTCCTCCTGTGCACAGGCATTAAAAGACATTGCCGAACACTACCGCCGTTCCCTGGACATCAAAGTAGTCGGTGTCTCCGGGAGCGTCGGCAAGACAAGCACAAAAGAGATGATCGCGTCAGTACTCAGCCAGAAATACAATGTCCTTAAAACAGAAGGGAACTTTAATAATGAGATCGGTCTCCCGCTGACGGTATTCAATCTCAGGGATGAGCATGAAGTCGCGGTACTGGAAATGGGGATCAGCGGTTTCGGGGAAATGACCCGCCTTGCAAAGATAGCGCGCCCGGACATCTGCGTCCTTACCAATATCGGCGTGGCTCATCTGGAAAATCTCGGCTCACGCGACGGTATCCTGAAAGCAAAAACCGAGATGTTTGACTATATGAACCCCAATGGCACTATCATACTAAACGGAGATGATGACAAACTTCGGAGCTTTACGCCGGGAAATGGGATCACCCCTGTATATTTCGGCCTGGATCCCTCCTGTCCTTTCCATGCGGACCAGATTGTAAGCCGGGGGCTGAAAGGAACAGATGCCGAGTTCATTACTCCTGATTCCCGTTTCCATGCGCATATCAATATCCCCGGCAGCCATATGGTGTCCAATGCGCTTGCCGGAATTGCGGCAGGATATGCGCTGGGCATGACAGACGGGCAGATTGCCCGGGGCATCGAAGCGAATGTACCTATCCGGGGACGCAGCAACCTGATCGAAACCGGGAAATACACAGTGATCGACGACTGCTACAATGCCAATCCCGCCTCTGTAAAGGCATCTCTCGACGTGCTGTCCTGTGCAGATACCAGGACTGTGGCTGTCCTGGGAGACATGTTCGAGCTTGGTGAACATTCCGGAAAAATGCACTATGACACAGGCGTCCATGCTGCCCAGACAGGCATAGATGTCCTTGTATGCATCGGCAGCCTCTCCGCAGACACCGCGCGGGGAGCACAGGAAGCTGCGCGGGAAAAAGGACAGACCATTAAGGTCGTTCATTATACTTCAAAAGAGGAGTTTTTCGAACAGGCGGACAGCCTGCTGAAAGAAAATGATACGATTCTGGTGAAAGCATCGCATGGAATGGAATTTTCCAAGATTGTAGATTGGCTTCAGAATTAGCAGGAAAGGATCAATTCCCATGAAATATCAGGTTCTCGTACTGGATTTGGACGGTACGCTCACCAATTCAAGAAAAGAGATCACAGAGCCGACTAAAAAAGCTCTGATCGAGATCCAGGAGGCCGGCAGGACCGTTGTCCTTGCCAGCGGCCGCCCGATCAACGGAGTCGCTCCGCTGGCCAAAGCTCTCCGGATGGACCGCTTCGGCGGATATATGCTCTCCTTTAACGGGGCGCGGATCACAAAGTGTTCGACCGGAGAAATCATTTATAACCGGACAGTGCCTCAGGAGATCATCCGGCCGGTATATGAATATGTAAAGACATTTCCGGGACTGGACATCATCTCCTACACCGACACACAGATCATCTCCGGTATCTGCCCGAATAAATACGTGGAGATCGAGTCCGGCATTAACAGCATGGAGATCATATCTGCGGATGATTTTCCGGCTTTCTTAAACTTTCCGGTAAATAAGCTTCTTGTTGCCGGCGAGCCCGAGATTCTGGAGACACTGATGGAACCGCTCCGTGACAAATATCACGGGCTGTTAAACATCTACCGCTCCGAGCCCTTTTTCCTGGAGATCATGCCAAGAAATATCGACAAGGCGCAGTCTCTTCAGAAGCTTCTCAACAGCATCGGACTGACCGCAGATTCCATGATCTGCTGCGGAGACGGATACAATGACCTGTCCATGATCGAATATGCAGGACTTGGAGTGGCAATGGAAAATGCCCAGCCGGTCATCAAAGAATCTGCCGACTTTATTACCCGTTCTAACGATGACGATGGCATCCTGCATGTAGTCAATCTGTTTATGCGGGACTGAGCATGCCGTTCCGGTCACGGCCCGAACATAATGCCGGCGCAGTGATCTGACAGATTAAACAAACTTCACATAAATGGAAAATGCGGGATCTCAGTAAGACAGATACTGCATTTTTCTTTTATTCGGAATGTTTTAAAATACAGCTCTTCCTTTGGGATCCATTCGCTGATAAACCGGGGCAGCATCTCCGGGCCATTTCTGGTTAAGATCCGCTTCTGCTGCTCTGCCGGATCCACATCCATAAATACCCTGATATCATAGATATCCCCAAAATACGGATGACAGCTGTAAGCCCCCCCTATGACAATGAGGGGGCTCTTTACGATATGCACGGTTTCTCCAAGTTCCTGCCTTGAACAGTCATACCGCTGATATTCAAATCGGTCCTGTCCTTCCCGGATCGGAAGGATGACTTCCTGCCGGAAACATGCTTTTGCAGCTCTTCTTCAACAAGTCCGAATATGTCCGTTGTTCTCACTTGCAATGTTTTCACTTCCGATACTTTTGTACAGGCTTATTTCACCAGATCAAGGAGAGCATTCTTCGGAACTGCCCCAATCTGTTTTCCCGCGATTTCTCCATTCTTAAATGCAATAAATGTAGGAATGCTCATCACGCCGAATCTCTGCGCAAGTCCCATTTCCTCGTCAATATTGATCTTGCAGACCTTGATCCCCGCTTCTTCTCCCGCGATCTCCTCCACAACTGGTCCCATCATCTTGCACGGTCCGCACCAGTCTGCATAAAAATCAACCAGAACCGGCTGATCAGCCTGCATTACTTCCTGCTCAAAATTTGCTCCTGTCAACTTTACTACTGCCATGTTTATATCCTCCTTTAAAATTCATTTTTATTGTTATGTCCTTATTTTATCACATTTTTATCCTTTTTCAGTGACAAAATCACCGTTTGTCATCTGACGGGCTCTGCCCTGTTATCCCGCGTCCAAAACCGCATGACGCCTGCCCCTCAGATTTTACCCAGCCCCGGGGCGTCCAGCACTTCGATCTTTCCTCTCGTCAGCTTCACAAGACCGTCATTCTGGAACTGTTTTAAAATACGCGTCACTACTTCTCTTGCAGTGCCCGCGTCTCTCGCCAGCACATCATGGGTTATGTTCAGGACATCTCCCCCGGTAATCCCCCGATGCTCCAAAAGAGCCCCTGCGACCC
>USKR01000100.1 GCA_900555215.1 uncultured Ruminococcus sp. | reverse complement strand
GGTGCAGGCTCTGGAGGATATCAAGAGAGAGGGATGCAATGCTCTGGTCGTATATCTTGGCAATTTCGGACCGGAGATCTCAGAGACACTGCTGGCAAAGCATTTTGACGGACCGAAGATGTTTATTGCAGCTGCGGAGGAGACTCAGAGTGATTTAAAACAGGGACGCGGAGACGCATTCTGCGGCATGCTCAACGCAAGCTATAATCTGAAGCTGCGCGGAGTAAAAGCATACATACCCGAGTACCCTGTGGGCACAGCAGAGGAATGTGCGGATATGATCCATGACTTTGAGCCGATTGCCAGGGCCGTGATAGGATTAAACGGTCTGAAGATTATCAGTTTCGGTCCGCGTCCGCTGAACTTCCTGGCGTGCAACGCGCCGATCCAGCAGCTTTATAATATCGGAGTGGAGATCGAAGAGAACTCAGAGCTGGATCTTTTTGAGGCGTATAATAAGCACGCAGGGGATGAGAGGATCCCTGGAATTGTAAAAGAAATGGAAGAGGAACTGGGGGCAGGCAACAAAAAGCCGGAGATCCTGGAAAAGCTTGCCCAGTATGAGCTCACGCTCACGGATTGGGTGGAGGAGCACAGAGGATATCGGAAATACGTGGCGATCGCGGGAAAGTGCTGGCCTGCTTTCCAGACACAGTTCGGGTTCGTGCCCTGTTATGTGAACAGCCGGCTGACAGCCCGCGGCATACCGGTATCCTGCGAGGTGGACATATACGGATGCTTAAGCGAGTTTATCGGTACGGTCGTAAGCCGGGACGCGGTGACACTGCTCGATATCAACAATACAGTTCCGGCAGACATGTATAAAGAGAGTATCGAAGGGAAGTTCCCATATACGCAGAAGGATACATTTATGGGATTCCACTGCGGCAATACCGCTTCCTCCAAACTCTGTTTCTGTGAGATGGGATACCAGATGATCATGGCAAGGACGCTGCCGGAGGAGGTGACACAGGGGACGCTGGAAGGGGATATTATTCCGGGTGATATTACGTTCTTCCGCCTTCAGAGCACATCGGACAATCTGCTCCGCGCATATGTGGCGCAGGGAGAGGTGCTCCCGGTCAGGACGAAGTCATTCGGCTCTATCGGCGTGTTCGCAATACCGGAGATGGGACGCTTCTACCGCCATGTGCTGATCGAGAAGAATTATCCGCATCACGGGGCGGTAGCGTTCGGGCATCACGGGAAAGCATTGTTTGAAGTCTTTAAATATATCGGCGTACCGGTCGAAGAGATCGGCTATAACCAGCCAAAGGATGTAAGGTATCCGACCGAAAATCCGTGGAATTAGAATACAGATAAGAAATAGCAATGGAGAGGCAATGGCATGCTGTTTATAGGGATAGATCTTGGAACATCAGCAGTGAAGCTGCTGTTGATGGATGAGAATGGAAGCATACATAAAATCGTGTCAAAGGAGTATCCTCTTTACCTTCCTCAGGCGGGATGGGCAGAGCAGAATCCGGAGGACTGGTTCGCCCGGACAATGGAAGGGATAAAGGACCTTATATCGGAATATGAGAAAAGCCAGGTCCGGGGTATCAGCTTCGGCGGACAGATGCATGGGCTTGTGGCGCTGGATGAGAATGATCAGGTGATCCGTCCGGCGATCCTGTGGAATGATGGCCGTTCGGCAGCGCAGACCGAGTATCTGAACCGTGAAATCGGGAAAAAGGCTCTTTCGAAATTTACCGGAAACATCGCCTTCGCAGGCTTCACCGCGCCAAAAATCCTCTGGATGAGGGAAAATGAGCCGGAGAACTTTGCACGGATCAGAAAGATCATGCTTCCAAAAGATTATCTCGCATACCGGCTTTCCGGAATATTCTGTACGGATTATTCGGATGCGTCCGGGACGCTCCTCCTGGACGTGGAGCATAAATGCTGGTCCGGGGAAATGCTCAAGATCTGCGGGATCACAGAAGAGCAGCTTCCCGGACTGTATGAGAGCTGGGAGCCTGTAGGAACACTGAAACCGGAAGCGGCAGAAGAGCTGGGACTCTCTGAAGATGTGATGATCATTGCCGGGGCAGGGGATAACGCTGCCGCGGCAGTTGGGACAGGGACGGCAGGGGACGGGGGATGTAATATATCCCTGGGTACATCCGGCACACTGTTTATTTCCCGAAGGAAGTTTGGCGTTGACAAAAATAACGCGCTTCATTCATTCGCCCATGCGGACGGAAACTACCATCTCATGGGCTGCATGCTCAGCGCCGCATCCTGTAATAAGTGGTGGATGGAAGAAATCCTGAGGACAAAAGATTATACAAGGGAGCAGGCGGATGCGGCCGGACTGGGAGAGAACAGGGTGTTTTTTCTTCCGTATCTGATGGGCGAGCGCTCGCCTCACAATGATCCGGATGCAAGGGCTGCATTTATCGGCATGAGCATGGATACGACCAGGGAAGATATGACACTTGCTGTTCTGGAGGGAGTGGCTTTCGGACTGCGGGATTCCCTGGAAGCGGCGAAAAGTATCGGCGCGGCTCCGGCAGTGACCAGGCTCTGCGGAGGCGGCGCCAGAAGCCCGCTGTGGAGAAAGATCATCGCCAATGTCATGAATATGAAGGTGGAATTGATCGAGAGTGAGGAAGGCCCGGGGTACGGAGCTGCGATCCTGGCGGCAGTGGGATGCGGCGTATTTCCTTCTGTTGAAACAGCAGCTAAGAAGCTGGTGAAGGTTATTTCCACAGTAGAGCCGGAGGCGGAGCTTGCGGAAAAATATGAGAGAAAGTACCGTGAATTACAAAAGTATTATCCCGCATTGAAAGCGCTGTAAAAAAGCCGGAAAAGATCATGTGAAAAATAATAAAAAAAGTTGTAAAAAAGTTGTTGACATTTCGGGGACCTTATAGTATAGTATCTATTGTTCCGGTCAGCGGAACACAAGAAATGCGACAGTGGCTCAGTTGGTAGAGTACGACCTTGCCAAGGTCGGGGTCGCGGGTTCGAACCCCGTCTGTCGCTCTGAAAAAAGCACCTGATATCTCAGATGAGATGCGGGTGCTTTTTCGCATAGTGCGCCTGGCGGCGCACGTTTCTTAAGGGTGCAAGTCCCAAATCCGCCCGGTAGTGGGAAGGATATAGCCGAAGGCAAGGGTGTCCACTGCGAGGTGGAATCTGAAGGAAGCCGGATGTGGGGAACCTACTAACCCACGGGCAAACCTCTGGTCTGACGAACAGAAACCGCATATAAGGCTGTATATGAGGGTAAGTCTGCTATGCAAGATGAAGCCCGATAGCTACACGGAATCATGTGCAGTAAATGAGGCAGATAGATGGAGGGAAAGAAACGTGTGGTACCCAGGGAGGTCTGTACGGAACGCTCTGAAAGGAGTAACCATTATCGAGAGGTAATGTTGAGCGTACAGAAGTCAGCAGAGGTCATAGTAGCTGTTTTTTTTTCAGCGAAGGACCGAATCAATAGGAGTCTTTAGTACGACTGGGAAAGGAGGAATGAGCAGAATGGGTACAGAAAACAGAGAAAGCTGCTCGCAAAGAGATAGCGCGGAACGCAAAGGGTATGTGAGAGCGCACCGCTCATTCAACCGGATATGGAAGGAAAGGGACAGTGCAGAGCCGGACAGCTTGGGTAAGATTTTGGAAAAAGATAACCTGAACAGAGCTTACAAGAGAGTAAAGGCAAACAAGGGAGCGCCGGGAGTTGATGGAATGACTATCGAAGCGGCCCTGCCATGGCTAAAGGAGCATAACTACGAACTGACAGAGAGAATCCGAAAGGGGAAGTATACCCCGTCTCCTGTCAGACGGGTGGAGATCCCGAAGCCGGACGGAGGGGTGCGCAAACTTGGCATCCCAACGGTCATTGACCGCATCATCCAACAGGCAATGCTCCAGCAGCTCATGCCAATCTACGAGCCGCTGTTTTCGGTGGATAGCTTTGGCTATCGTCCGGGACGTGGGGCAAAAGACGCAATACACAGGATAAAAGAGTATATTGAACGGGGCTACACAAGGGCGGTCGTCCTTGATCTGTCAAAATACTTTGATACGCTGAACCACACAATCCTGCTGAACCTGTTGAGGAAACAGGTAAAAGATGAGAGGGTGATACAGATGGTAAAGCGATACCTGAAAAGCGGAGTGATGGAAAACGGTGTAGTAACAGAGACAAAGGAAGGCTCCCCGCAGGGAGGAAATCTCTCTCCCCTTTTGGCAAACGTGTACCTGAACGAGTTCGACTGGGAATTCCAGAGAAGGGGTGTGCCATGTATCCGCTATGCAGATGACATCGTATTGTTGGCGAAGAGTGAGCGGGCGGCAGAACGCCTGCTGGAAAGCAGTATGAAATATCTGGAAGGGACACTAAAGCTGAAAGTGAATCGGGAAAAGAGCCGGACAGTCAGCGTGTTCGCAATCCGAAATTTTAAGTTCCTTGGCTTTTGTTTTGGGAAGAACGGAAAAGGAATCTACGTCCGTGTCCATGGGAAGTCATGGAAGAAAGCCAAGGACAAACTGCGCCAGCTCACTTCCCGGAGCAGGTGCGGGAGCATTATCGGAACCATGGAGAAGATAAAAGTCTACATGAGAGGATGGCTGAACTACTACGGGATAGCGGACATGAAGAACAACATCGAAAGCCTGAATGGATGGCTGTACCGCCGGATACGGATGTGTATCTGGAAACAGTGGAAACAGCCCAGAACCAGAATGAGAAAACTCATAGGACTGGGAGTGGACAGTCATTATGCGGCAACGATAGCCTACGACCGCAAAGGATACTGGTTCAATGCCGGAAATAAGGCGGTCAACTGGGCATTAAGTAAAGAAAGACTGATAAACTGGGGCTTCTATGATTTAGCCGCAGCCTATCAGTCTCTGCACGTCAACTATTGAAAGCGCCGTATACGAGAACCGTACGTACGGTGCTGTGAGAGGACGGGAGTTAATCTCTCCCTCCTACTCGATTGTGTGCTGTCAGAAGAAAATGAGGATTATGATCAGTAAGAGGGCTTTTTTGTGAAAGCGTTCTATGCTATACTGGGGACTGATTGAGAATACAAGGAGATAAGGATGGAGCGGCGCGGCAGGCCAATGGGCTTTTTGATCAAGCAGATTAATAATGTATTTGAGAAAGAATTAAACGAACGACTGCGTGACACAGGTATTACGTCCTCCCAGTGCGCAGTGCTGGATTACCTTTTTCATACGAGTAAAGAAGAGGTGAGCCAGAGGGATGTGGAAAAAAATCTCAATCTGAAAAATCCTACCGTGACGGGGATCCTTAAGCGTCTGGACGAAAAGGGATATATCCTGTGCGTGCCCAATGCGAACGATAAGAGGAAGAAGAATATCTACCTCACGGAGAAAGCGTACGATATCCAGAGACGGATGGAATCGGACAGGAGAAAGCTGGACCGGGAGCTGACCCGCGGGATGACAAAGCGGGAAGTGGAGGCGCTGCGGAGATATTTGGAAAAGTTGTTGTACAATATTGCTGATCCGTGAGGATTGACAGATAATTTAAGGAAAAGGGGTCAGACCCCTGTTAAGAGGGGTCTGACC
>USKR01000099.1 GCA_900555215.1 uncultured Ruminococcus sp. | reverse complement strand
ACTTTCCTCGTCTGCCTTTGCCTTGCAGACAGCGCACATATGCCAGTGACCGGTTTCATCTGACTCCCACTCAGCTCCGTAGGAGTGAGGGAGCATTTCCACATCTTCCAAAACTTTTGTCTGTGTTACCGCCCAATCGCTTTCAAAGACAGCAGTATAGGTAGTCTCCCCCTTTTCAGTGCAGGTTGCGGGCTTTGTGACCTCGCCGGCTGCTGCCGCCTTCTCACTTTCCACATGGCTGCTGTCCTCCGTGCAGACTCTTTCTGCCGTGCAGGTTTTACCATCTGCGGACCATGTATACGTCGGAGAGCCCCAGATATGCTCGTGAGTTTTTTCCTTTACATATGTCACAATGCGCAGTTCAGTGACTTTGTACTCACCATTTGATACAGGCAGGTTATACCCCGCTTCTATCGTGATCGAGTTGACCGAAGCTCTGGAAGGGATCTTACCAAGGGTGATTTCATTCGCTGCCGCATCGTAGCTCACGGTAACGCCGACATCATCAGTGGATACTATCTCTGCACCCTCAAAGGAAACCGGATTCCCATTGACTCCGATATAAGGATTCTCAATAACGACCTGTCCATCCTTGATCTCTATCGGCTCGCTCTGGCTGCCATAGTAATAGGTCTCGCGGCACGGAAAGCTCTCTGTACCCTCTGCGTGCCTGATGTCCCCATTAGTCAGGGAAGTCAGCTTTGAAATAAAGGAAAAATCCGTAACGTTATTGTCACCCATGCCTAAAATAGTCAGATTTGTCAGCCTGTCCAGATTGCCCATTTCTTCAATGTCATTGCCATGAAGACTCAAAACTTCTATCTCTTGCGGGAGCTGGTCACAGAAGTCTGTGCTGGTAAGATCGTTCATATTCAGCACCAGGGTCTGCAGGTTCTGCAGTGTGGAAAACATCTCTGTATCTTCATCAGTAATATCACAATACGGCATATAAAGCGTCTTCAGACCAGTCATCGAGCTGACTGTCTCCTTATAAGCTTCTCTGTTTTCCCCGGTGATCTCAACCTTTTCAAGTTCCAATTCTTCTATTGAAGTATATCCCTTTAACGGAGAGATATCCGCAATAGCACAATCTTCAAAGTCCGCTGCAATAAGCGTCGGGATTTCCTCACCGCTCAGTGCTGAAATATCGTTCAGCGCGGTGCATCGTGAACAGGACAACTCTTCCAGCTTCGGATAGTTTTCCACAGTAATCCCAGCAAGAGAAGTCAGATTTGTACAGTTATTCACATCCAGCAGAGTAAGATCCGGCTTAGAGCCAAGCAAAGAAAGATCCCTTAAAAGATTATTCCCGGCTATGGTAAGCCTTCGAAGTTTTGTCAGTCCTGCAATTTTATCCACACTTTTAATATCTCCGGTCATATTTAAAGACTCAAGATTGACCGCATACTGGATGCCTTCGATATCTGCCACATCGGAGCTGCCGTTGATAGACAGATATGTGATTTCTTTCATGTCTTCTGCCGTAACCGCAGCATCATCTGGATTCCCCAGTTCGTTATTGATCAATTTCCGAAAGTTTGGATCAGGGATATTGACTCCCTCTTCCACATTGACCGAAACACCCGGAACTTCCGCCAATACTGACGTCGGCGCCAGTCCGATGACAAGCATTGCTGCCATCACTCCCCCTATCACTCTACTTCTCATTTTTAACCTTCTTTCCTCATAACATACGTTTTATTTTCTCATATTATCTTACAGTCTCTGTTAATACGGTTCTGATTCATGAGAATGAATCACTATTATTTTAAGCATCTCGATATCTTTTGTCAATCGCAGGGGAGCAAAATGCATATAGGAAATCTGGATTTACGAAAACAACTTGTCAAAACGCTCCATCGCTTCTTTCGTTTTTTCGTGCGTCCCGAATGAGGTCAGCCTGAAATGATTCTTGCCGTTAACCCCGAATCCCGCTCCCGGAGTGCCTACGACCTGGGCGTTTTCCAACAGGTAATCAAAGAATTCCCATGACTCCATTCCGTCCGGGCATTTAAACCAGATGTACGGAGAGTTCACGCCGCCGGTAAAGGAAATATTCTTCCTGCGGAGCGTCTCAGCGATGACACGTGCATTTTCCATATAGTAGGAAATATTTTCCATGCACTCTTTCATGCCTTCTTCTGAGAAAACCCTTGCCGCTGCATACTGTATGACATATGGCGTCCCGTTAAATTTTGTAGACTGTCTTCTGTTCCACATATCCCGGAGGCTCATCCGCTGTCCGTCCGACACGGTAAATACCAGCTCTTTCGGGACGATAGTGTATGAAAAACGTGTCCCGGTAAATCCTGCGGTCTTGGACAGGGAGCAGAACTCGACAGCACACTTCTTAGCTCCTTCTACCGAATAGATACTGCGGGGCAGCTCCGGCTCGGAAACAAACGCCTCATAAGCAGAATCGAAAAGGATCACTGCTTCATTCTTCAAAGCATAATCCACCCATGCCTTTAACTGCTCTTTGTTATAGCACGCCCCGGTCGGATTATTTGGAGAACACAGATAAATGATATCCGCCTTTACGGAATCGTCCGGCATTGGAAGGAAGTCATTCTCTTCCGTACCATTCATATAGACAATCTGTTTTCCGTCCATTGTATTTGTATCCACATAGACCGGATATACCGGGTCAGGCACGAGGATCACATTATCTTTTGCAAACAGCTCTGTAATGTTCCCTGTATCGCTCTTTGCCCCGTCAGATATGAATACGTCGTCCGCGTCCACTGTCACTCCGCCGCGCGCATAGTAATCTGCCACTGCCCTGCGGACAAACTCATACCCCTGCTCCGGACCGTACCCCTTAAAGGTCTCCGAAACCGCCTGTTCATCAACTGCCTCGCGAAGCGCTTCTATGGCGCTCTTTGTCAGCGGGCGGGTCACGTCTCCGATGCCCAGACGGATAATGGATGACGCTTTATCCGGGTGGGCCTCCTCATATGCTTTCACCCTGCGCGCGATCTCCGCAAACAGGTAACTGTCCTGAACATTCAGATAATTTTCATTTAATTTTGGCATTGTCCTCTTCCTTTCTGAATCTGAAAAAAGATAAAAGCGGGACTGCCCCTGCCCTTCCGCCCCGTTGCGGTAATATGGCAGGAGTATCAGAACCCGCTCTGTTATTTCCAGGGATATCTTAGCAGAATCCCGGCTTTTTTTCAATATTTATTTCTGCCGCTCATCTCCGCAGCAGCCACTGGGCAGCCATCGCCGCAAGCACGCAGTGCGCCACCAGCAGCACCGGCACCCCGATAACAAATTTCGCTTTTTTCGTCTTGTGCCGGAACATGAGCATACCCGCGAGAGCTCCCGCAGAGCCTCCCGCCGCCGTAAGGATGAGAAGATTTCTCTCCGAGATCCTCCATTTTCCTTTTTTCGCGCGTCCTTTATCAAGCCCGTAGGCGATCCATGTAATCAAATTGATCACTGCAAGATAACCGGAAAGCCAGCTCATACCTTAATCTCCTCTCCTAATGTAAATGAATATATAATCTTTTCTTTCACCGGCTTACCGGTAAGCTGTGTCAGCGCCTGCGCGTAATAATCAAGCTGCGCATGGTATTTCTCACAGAGTTCCCCGGCACTTTTCACCCGGTCGGTCTTATAATCCAGCACCACAAGGCTGTCCGCTTCCTCAAAGTACACATCGATAATTCCCTGCACGAGGATCTTCTCCCCCGACTGATCCTGAGGATAAATTTCCGATGCGTCGATTCCCAGGACAAAAGGCTGTTCCCTATACAGCTTTCCTTCCCGCGCAGCACGGCTCATCCTTCTTCCGCTCTCACACCGCAGGAAACGCAGGATATCATCCGTGCGGATACACTCTGCCATCTCAGCGGTCAGCCTGCCTTCCCTCTGCAGTGCCGCCACAGCTCCAGGCAGATTCTCTTCATCATAGCGCTCTGTGAAATCCAAAAGCTCCAGCAGCTTATGGTAAGCGCTGCCCCGGGGAGCCCCGGTAAGGACTTCCTCTTCCTTAAGGAACTCCGGGATCAAGGGGAGGACCTCCGGCTCCTCATACATTTCCTGTCCTGCTTCCTCTGCAAGCGCTGTGCGTTTTTTCAGCTCAGAGACCGTAAATTTCAGTTTCATCCTTCCCGATGCTTCAAAGGGATATACATAATCCATCTGTTCTGTCAGGCGGGTCTTCAGTTCCGGCGCATAGACACGGTCCGTATCCCAGTGTTCCAGCACATCCAATGCGATCTGTTCCGCTCTCTGCTCCGCCGCTTCAGGCGCCAGATCTGCCCCTGTATAAACCCTCAGTTCTGCCGGAGCGCCCTCTCTTTCTTTGATCCCCTTCTCTTCTGCCCTCCCGCCAGACTGCCGGCCGCATGCTTCCAGCACCACAGGCAGGATCCAGTCCAGACAGCACCTTGCCCCCTCCACACGGAACACGCCGGCGCTTCCTGCAACACCCGACAGCGCGGCGATATCCGTGCATCCTGTTATAATGAGTTTTTCCTTCGCGCGGGTCAGTGCCACATAGAGGATCCTCATCTCTTCTGCCAGTGTCTCCAGCATGGACTCTTCCCGGATCATTTTCTTCAGAAATACCGGTTTCTTTGTCCTTCTCTCAAGATCGATATCATCCAGACCCACTCCCCACTCCGGATGGAGGAGCACGCTGCCCTTTGTATCCTGCATGTTAAAACGTTTGCCCATTCCCGCGGCAAATACAATAGGGAACTCCAGCCCTTTACTCTTGTGGATGCTCATGATCCGGACCGTATCAGACTGTTCATCCATGATCCCCGCTTCCCCGTAATCCACGTCATATTTTTTCAGCTGTCCGATATACCGCACGAAATTGAACAGCCCCTTATAACTCGTGCCCTCAAACGCAGACGCCTTCTCCACCAGCATCTCTACATTCGCGATCCTCTGGGCGCCGGCCGGCATTGCCGACACGGCTAGACCAAAGCCTGTAACTTCTATGATTTCCGCAAGAAGCTCATGAACAGGAGTGTACGGCACCTTTCCCCGAAAATATGCCGCCTGTCCGAAAAATCGTTTCAGCTTCCGCCTCAGCATTACTTTAAGCTCTTTGCCTGCAGCTCTTCCATCCTCACGGTTCTCCGCATAAGCAGGAGCCGCCTCATAAAAAGCAAGATTCGGAAATGCGGTCCTGATCTCTGCCAGTTCCTCTGAAGTCAGGTCACCGAACGGAGATGCAAGCACGGCGGCAAGCGGAAGATCCTGCCTCGCATTATCCAGGATTTGCAGGTAATCCAGAAGAACGCTCACCTCATAAGTCTCGAAATATCCCTCCCGGCTCACGGAATAGGCCGGGACCCCTTCCTCAGCGAGCACAGAGGCGAAATCCTCTGCCCAGCCCCTGATACTTCGGGTCAGGATCACGATATCCTTGTACTGTACCCTGCGGTATCCGCCATTTTCCCGGTCAATGACCACACCATTTCTGACCAGTTCCCGGATCCGCCGGGCGATCATGCGCGCCTCCGCCCTCCGGGCCGCCTCATCCCCCGTATCAGCTTTATCCAGCAGAAGAAGCTCCGTCCTGTCGGAAAA
>USKR01000098.1 GCA_900555215.1 uncultured Ruminococcus sp. | reverse complement strand
TGGATGTATCCACGACAACGGCAAACTCTTCCACCTTGCGGACCTCTCTTGTCTCCAGCGGTTCGATGAGAGGCATGTTCCCGTAAAGGGACAGTCCGTAAGTATAGAACCCGTAGTCAAAGGTATCGTCATCCGCCTTTAACTCCTCCCGGAACACGGAAAACTTCCGCAGGAACTCCCGGTAATCATGGCGCTCCCGGTTCTCCGCCCGCAGTTCGTCAAGAAAGTCCCCGCTCTGCGCGGACGCTTCTTTGGAGAATGTCTCCAGGTCTGTCTCCATCTTCTCATCAATGTCTTTCCATTTTTTCTCCAGCTGTTCATCCGGCGGGCGTTTCCGGTCCTGATCCGGCCAGTACCGGTGGTCGTCCACGCAGAACTCTTCCTCCAGCATTGCCAGCTCCTTTTCCGTAAGCCCCCATGCTCCCAGCTCCCGGAAGATCCTCTCCGCATTGAGCACATGGCCGGTGGCCTCCAGCTTCCGGTATGTCTCCCGCCGCAGCAGGCTCCGGGAAAAGCGCACCGGCCGCAGATCACATCCGTCGATGATATGCTCCGCCGCGATATCGCAGCTTAAATTCCAGTATCTGCTGTCCATGCTACGTTTTATCATGTGACGGAAAATGCAGTGAAGGACCATATGGAGGTATCCTCTGTTCACGAGGATCCGGTTCTCCCGGTAGAGCCCGCCCAGCTCCTGCGGATGGAAATACATCCTGTACCCGTCCGTTCCGAAGGGACTGACCGCTGCGTCCATCTGATATGCAAAGCTGCTCAGTGCAACATCCATAAACCGCATGGAAAAATACAGCTCATCCCGGCAGATCCCCAGGATCTCGCGACCGATCCGGTCCAGCTTAAGCGCGGCTTCTTCCCGCTGAGACTCGCTGCTTTCTGCTATTTTATAATTCATATTTCCCCTTTCTCACAGGAAATAGTCTGTGTTTCTCGTTCATCAGGAAGCTTAAGATGCTTCTTCTCTCTGTCGTGCCGGCGCCTGACGCGGCATGATCCGCCGCCGCGTCCAGTGACTTTTCCGTCCACAGCTCCCGGCGGGACATTTCCTTCAGAGCACGGATATTTCCAGTGTCCGTCAGATACGCCGCTGTCTTCGCGCCGTGTTCCCGAATATACGACTCGTACATTTTCTCCGCATATTCAGTAAGCCCTGCCGGATACATCAGTCTTCCGAAGATAAGATCCGACAGCACGCCCGCCTCATCATGCGCCTTTGCCACAGAAAACAGGTCGTCATATTTCCTGTAATCAATCTCTTTCCCGTAAAAACACTGCCTGTAATTATTGCCCGAGCCGTGGTGCTGTGTAAAAAGGATGCGGGCGGGAGTATTCTCCACCGCCTCTTCATAATGCTCGGGAAATACAAGATATGCCGCAGGATCTGTCCTGCCGGACCGGCGGCCGTCCTCCGCCTCATAAAATGCCACGTCAATTCTCTGCCACAGATCCCCAAGGATCTCCGGGACGCAGGAGCGCCCGCCGCTTAAAAGACGCACGTTGAGCCCGGACAGCGCCCGGCATCCGGTAAAAGCCCCGCTGCCTATCTCTGTCAGGCTGTCTGAAAAGGTCAGTTCTCTTAAATTTCTGCACCCGTAAAAAATGTATTTCCCGATCTCTTTCATCGTATCCGGAAAGATCACACTCTCCACCGCCTCACCGGCAAGGAGATGTTCCTGCTGCCGGAACAGCCTTCCGTCCTCGGTCTCACAGACAAGGACATCTTCGTCCTCCTGTGCCTTCCTGGCAGAAAACGCGTAAGCCGCCGCCCGGGTCACCGGTATGCCGCTGATCACAGCCGGCAGCTCTGCCTTCCCGTCAGTGCCGAAGCACCTGACGATCTCGATTCCGCTCTCTGTCTCCCTGTAATGTATCCTCATATCCCTGATGTCCTCTCATATCTCCTTTGCCGACAGGTAGTATTCTTCCCCCGTCTCCAGGCAAAGACAGCCCAGCCGCCCGCCCAGGTCCGGAAACGCCGCCCCGCAGTCCACGTCAATGAGTCTCCCGTCCGGACTGTGCCAGATCTTTGCCGCCTCCTTTGGGAATCCCCGGATAACAAAAGTCGGGACATGACCCACAATGGAGACATATCCCGGTATTCCCTTCTTCCGGTCCACCATAGAGGTATCCCAGATCAGACGTTCTTTTTTCTTCCACGCCTGAAGGATCTCCTCTGTGGACGCATGTGCCAGCAGGAAGCACTTGTCTTCCAGCTTTAATTTCTTATAGAAGGGCAGACTCTTCATAAAGCCGACATACTCCGGCAGTTTCTCCCGCGTACACCGGCTGTCCATAAGGATATCATAGGTATTGTAATAATACTTCTGGAACATCCTGGCGATCTCATTATCATACCAGTTAATAAACTCATCTTCATGGTTCCCCCTCAGGGGAATGATATTGCCGCGGGAGGACGCAATATCCAGCACTTTCGCCGGATCAGGTCCCCGGTCGATCATATCTCCGAGGATATAGAGCACATCCTCCTCCGAAAAAGAGAGCTTCTCCAGCATTTTCTCCAGAAGCGCTCCCATGCCGTGTATATCCGACATCACATAAGTATATCCCATAAGCCCGCCTCCCCGGCATATTATGTGTAACGTTTGATCGTTTCTTTCAGAATGTATTTCTTATCACTGTACCTGTCCACGATATAGCTGTTCGCCTTATGCTCCAGTTCGTCCGCAAGGGGTTCAAGCTTCACGTCTTCTCCGTACTTCCTTTTCAGCGCGCGCTCCAGAAGATAGTCGCACACCTGAGGATTTTTCGGCAGGAGCGGGCCGTGCAGGTATGTGGCGATCACGTTTTTGTATACCACGCCTTCATAACCGGATTTCCCGGTATTTCCAAGACCGTAAAACACTTTTCCAAAAGGAGTATGGTCTCCGATATAGGTGCGTCCCCCATGATTCTCGAATCCCACTACCGGCTGCTCAAAAAGCGGACTGTTGAGCACGATATTGCGGATCAGGCGCTCAGGCTGCCACTCCGTCGTTATATTCAGGATCCCCAGCCCTTCGATCGTCTTTTTATCCGTCTTGTAATATTTCCCAAGGAGCTGATAACCTCCGCACACCGCAAGGACCACGCCTCCGTCCTCCACATATGCCTTGAAATCCTCCCTGATGTCTTTTAAGAAGCCGCAGACCAGTTCCTGCTCCCGGTCCGACCCTCCGCCCAGAAGGACGATATCCAGCTTAGAGAAATCAATCTTGTCCCCTGAGAGGAACGGGATCACCTCCGCTTCCATGCCGCGCCATTCCAGACGTTTGCGGAAGCACTGGATATTGCCCCGGTCGCCGTACAGATTCAGAAGATCCGGGTATAAATGTCCTATCACAAGTTTCATCATGCCTGGCCTCCTCCTTTCTGATTATCTGACTGTCCCCCGCCGGATCCGGAGCCCTTCTCCAGCTCTGTCAGCATATGGTTCGTCCGATACAGCCCGGAATAATTCACGATCACATAAAGATTCTTCGTCCCGTTCTCCACGCAGTCCAGCACAGAGGCGCACAGATCCGTAGTCGAACCACATGGAATATCTTCATATTTCAAGCGCAGCCCCATATCGTGCCGCCGCGTCCCCGCGGTAATGATCCTCTGCGCATTGCTGTCCGCAAGATACTGGAAATCCACATCCCACAGCCAGGAGATATCCTCCCCGTCCTGATAAGTGTCATTGATCTGGATGATAATATCCTTCGGCTTCGGATCCTTGAGCACAAGGGATACCTTCTGCTGGAAGCCGATGGGATTCTTTGCCAGATGGAGCTGGACCCTTGCCCCGTTGATCCGGAAAATGCTCTCCCGGTTGTTTCCATAATCAAACGCCTCGATCATTTCTTTGAATCCGGCGTATCCCGCCCCCATTGTCTTCAGCGCTGTGTATGCGGACAGCGTATTGTAAATATTGTACGGCGTGCGCGCCGTGGAATCAATATGAACGCCGTCCATGTCAAACGAATACACCTCGTCATGAAGCTCGATATGCTCTGCCGTGCAGTCCGGCTGCGGACGCTCCCATCCGCAGTTCGGGCAGTGGTAGATTCCAAGCTGCCCGTAGTGGAAGAAATCATACTCCAGTTTCTTCCCGCATTTCCGGCAGAATATGCTCTCCCGTATCTCCGAGCGGGAGATATCGTCAAATATCTGTTCACTGATCCCGTATGTGACATATTGGTTTCCGCTGTTCTCGGCAAGCGAATAGGAAAGGATATCGTCGCAGTTTATGATAAGCGTGGTCTTTGGCACGCTCGTCACAGCGGTCATCAGCTTATTATAGGTGATATCCACCTCGCCAAAACGGTCGAGCTGGTCTCTCGAAATATTTGTAAGCAGGGCGCAGTCCGGCGCCAGCTTGGGCAGCACGCCCACAGACGCGATCTCATCCACCTCGATGCAGGCATAGTCCGCATCCAGATGCCCCTTCTTGTCTGTTGAAAGAACAAACGCAGCTATAATCCCGTTTAACATATTCGCCCCGGTTCGGTTGATGATAACCTTTTTCCCCTCGCTTTCCAGGGCACGGCACAGGATCGCGTTAGTGGTCGTCTTACCGTTGGTTCCCATGGTTACGATGATCTTTCCCCTGACCTGTCCTGCCATCTCCTTCAGGATATGTGGATCGATCAGGCGCGCCACATACCCGGGCACAGTCACTCCGCTTCCCCGGTTCATCTTCTTGATCAGACTGCTTGTTGCTTTCGCACATTTTATTGCAAGTTTGCTTCTCAATCTCATATTCTTCTATCCAACTTCTCTTTCTTTTTCTTTCAGGGCTTCCGTTCTGCCGCGGCAGTCTGCCCCTGATGTTTTATCAGCTCTCGTATGGCATATGCCACCCCGAACTCTCCGTTTGTTTTCGTGATATATTTTGCCGCCCGTTTTACTTCCTGGTCACCGTTTTCCATTGCCACTGTCGCTCCGAAATCCATGGAGATCATGGACAGGTCGTTCAGGCTGTCCCCCAGCACCATGATCTCATCCATCGTATACCCGAGGGATGCGGCATATTTCCTGAGTACAGGCCCTTTCTGCGCCCTCACATCTGTGATCTCCAGATTCGTCGGAAAGGAAGAGGCCACCGCGATCTCTCTGTCCGGCTCCAGCCTTTTCCCGATCTGCGCCAGCATCTCCCGGTCTTCTGTAAAGAGAAAGAGCTTGTATACCGGCACGCCGTTCTCTTCCAGCTCGTCCAGGCTGGCAGCCGCTCTTGTGCGTTTTTTCATACGCTGAAATACCGGCGTCTTCCTGACAGCTTCCCGGTCTGTGTCCATATGGAAAAGCATCGCCTCCATCAGGATGCTTTCTTCGACTTCCCCGGCTGTACCGATCCGGTAATCACAACCATCCGTACAGATCACCATGGATATCGGATATTCTCTGATCACACTGTACACTCTCCTGCACAGCTCCATACTCATGGGGTACGTAAGAACAACCCTCTGCTCCGGGTCTCTCACTTCCGCCCCGCTGCTGACGATATAGTCGCACACAAGATCCTCGCCTTCCAGCTCTTCCATCGCCCCGGGAAAATTCCGCCCCGTGCAGATCATAAAGCGGATCCCCGCGTTCACAGCTTCCTTCACAGCCTCCAGCGTCCCCGGAGCGATCCTGTGGTCATCGCCGAGAAGTGTCC
>USKR01000097.1 GCA_900555215.1 uncultured Ruminococcus sp. | reverse complement strand
GGGAACTTTCCAATTATCTTTATAAGCTGTGATAAAACAGTGCGGAAGATGGCGGATGAAAACGGGTAAATAAGGAAAACAGCAGACAGACAGCAGGAGGTGACGCGGATTTGACGAATATTATCGTTGCGTTTTCTAAAAGGGAAAATGCGGTAAATATACGGAACATACTGACAAGATCCGGGGTCACAGTGTCCGCTGTCTGTCTGACCGGCTCAAAGGTACTTCAGCATACAGAAATGTGGAACCAGGGGATCGTTATCTGCGGTGCCAGACTGCAGGATATGCCATATACAGAATTAAAAGAACTTCTGCCGGATGGATTTGAGATCCTGCTCATTGCACCCTCAGACAGGTGGATCGATTCCCTGCCGGAAGGAATCGTGGGGCTTCCTTCCCCGCTCAAGGCGTATGACCTTTTAAATACTGTTGAAATGATGAGTCAGGCGCAGGAAAGCCGGAGGCGCAGACGAAGAGACAATGTGCGGAAGCGCAGCAGCGGAGAGCGTCAGGTGATCGAGCGGGCAAAGGCGCTTCTCATGGAGCGGAACGGGATGTCCGAGGAGGAAGCACACAGATATCTGCAGAAGACCAGCATGGAAGGCGGAAGAAATATGACGGAGACCGCGCAGATGGTGCTGTCGGTAATGGACCACTGATCTGAAAATATCCTGCTGTTAAATGATATTACGGAAAAAAGACAGGGACGCCGGAATACGGACAAAAACAAATAACAAAGATAGTTGACATGAGGCAGGGTTCAGGGTATAAATGATAGCAGAAAACAAAAGAAAGTGTGGTACAGAGTATGAGATTTACCAAAATGCAGGGACTCGGCAACGACTATGTGTATGTGAACTGTTTTAAAGAGAAGATTGATAATCCCCCTGAGCTGGCGCGCAGGATCAGTGACCGCCATTTTGGTGTGGGGTCAGACGGGCTGATCATGATCAATCCGTCCGATAAGGCAGATTTTGAGATGGAGATGTATAATGCGGACGGTTCCCGCGGAGAGATGTGCGGTAACGGCATACGCTGTGTGGCTAAGTATGTATATGATTATGGGCTGACAGATAAGAAGCATATTTCTGTGGAGACGCTGGGGGGCATCAAATATCTGGACTTGACTGTGGAAGAGGGAAAGGTAAAGATGGTAAAGGTAGATATGGGAAAACCTGAGCTGGAGCCATTGAAAATACCTGTAAAAGCATCTGGTGACAAAGCTGTGGACGAACCGATCCTTGTCGGCGGGAACGAGTACAGGATGACCTGTGTGTCCATGGGCAATCCTCATGCAGTGATTTTTATCGGATGTGATGTGAGAGAATTCCCGCTGGAGGAGATCGGTCCGAAGTTTGAGAATCATGAGAGGTTCCCGAATCGTGTCAATACGGAGTTTGTCAGAGTGATCGACCGCCGAACGGCAGAGATGCGTGTGTGGGAAAGAGGATCGGGTGAAACACTTGCCTGCGGTACGGGAGCGTGCGCTGTGGCTGTGGCATGCGCGCTCAATGGATTTACAGAAGATGAAGTGACGGTCAGGCTTCTCGGGGGAGACCTTCAGATCCGGTGGGACCGGGAAAAGGATACTGTATTTATGACAGGACCGGCTGAGGTTGTATTTGACGGAGAATGGATCGGATAAAAGAGATAATGACTGAAAAATTGAGATAAAAAAATGATTGTAAAGAAATTTTAAAAAGTGCTTGATTTTTTGGGAAAGTCTGTTATAATAACCATGTTGCCTGCGAGAACAGGCGACAGATAATGCGGAATGGTGTAATTGGCAGCACAGCAGACTCTGACTCTGTTAGTAGGGGTTCAAGTCCCTTTTCCGTAGCTGGGAATTTGCCGAACAGCAAGTTCCCTATTTTATCGGAGTGTGGCTCAGCTTGGTAGAGCGCTACGTTCGGGACGTAGAGGCCGCAGGTTCGAATCCTGTCACTCCGATTTTTTCTTTATTTTACGGGGTTTTTGAGGATTATCAAAGATAGGAAATCTACTTAAGTTTACTTAAGGCTTAGGACACCAATGCAGTAACTTTAGAATTTCTGTCTTTGATAATTTTTTGTTTTTCTGAGAGATTAGACGTATCATAAGTATAGTATTTATTATTGACCTCTTCCGTGTGTCCGAGCATGCTCGCCGCAATCGTTACCGGAACACCGTTCCGTCTTAAATTGGAATTGATTGTCTTTCTCAGTGCGGTAATTCCTCCGCCATGTATTCCCAGATAGTTTGTCAACCGTTTCATACAGTCACTGATTCGCTGACCATTGATATAGCCGCCTCTCCCATCTGTGAAAACAAACTCACTGACACAGCCATATTCCTCCTGAACATTTTTAATCCGCTTCAGAAGAGCCTCTATTTCGTCACACATGGGAAATTGTCTGGACTTCTTTGTCTTTGTCGCGCCAACGTGAAATTCGTTTTTAAGACGGTTATGCTTGATAGATGTATATATAGATATATTCATCATGAATATCCTCCCACTTTAGAGAGGCAATCTCGCCGACTCTCATACCCGTCAGCAAAGACATCTCGACACCGTAACGAGGGATAAACTCAGGCTTATCGCCGTACAATTCATCCAACCCCCTTTGAATCATTCGAAGTTCACTGTCATTGAAAACCTGCTCTTCAATGGGCTTTTTACTTTCTATGCAGTGCCTTGTGAATTGCTTTAATTCAAGAAATTCAACAGGATTATCCGTTATGACTTTTTCAATGCGCGCACATTTCACGGTATTCTTGACGCAACTGAACATTTTTTTACAGGCTTCACGGCACAGATTCTGCTTCCGTATGTTTTCCAGCATAAATTTTTTTATGGTATTTTCGTTAATCTGATTTATCGGGAGATTCTCAAAATCAGAATTTGCAAAAAATCTCTTATAATCAGAATCATATCGCAAAATCGAATTGTCGCTAAGTTCCAGATTCTTTGTTTCTCTCCATTTCTCATACATCTGGCGAAATGTCGGTACAATAATCGTTTTGTCCTCTTTAATGTAATAGTCAACGATTGCTTTATCCAATCTCTCCTGACTTACCTTGCTTACCAACCTCCCATATGGCGGCTCAACATTTTCTTGCGGGAAATATGTATTCCAGTTACCGTTTTTGCCTTGCCAGTATTTAAACTTCTTTTTGTGGATTTTTAAAATTTCATTTTTGTTCATTTCAATCATTATCTGAACATATGCCGAATCAATTTTACCATTCTCCATGTCCAGAATCAATGATTTTACCAATCTTATCTGCTCGCAGAGAGTGCGATTCAGAACTTTTATCTCGCATATATCAAGTTTTTTCATGTGAACCGCACCCTCCTTTCTCCTAAAATTTATCTATGTTGACGGTGGTTCCCATTACTGATTATAAACGCCTCTATCCGTGAAATCATCTGCCGTATCTTTACTATAACTTGCCCTAAACACCTTAATCATCTTCAAATCATCCTCAAAAGACTGTTCTTTCATGGAATCTTTATGCTTTTTCACCCACCGTTTCACATCATCGTTAGGCTCATACTGTTCTGTATATAATTGGTACAGATGCTTAAGCAAGACAACCGCCGTCTTTTCTCCCCAAATCTCATTACATTTATAGAACGCAGAAAACAGCCCCGATCCGTTGACGAGATGCAACAACAAACCTATTAACTCATTATCCCGCGGACTCTCCAAGCGCAACAGCTCAAAATCTGTATTTGTTCTGTCCAGTAATGCTTGCGAAAAATCCAGAAGTTTTTCAGAACGGAGATCATAGAACCTGAATTTTTCTGAGACTTTATCGGCGATCAGATTATTCAGTTTTTCCTCCTCCGTCCGCATTATTATATCTGTTAGCTGATGTGCGTATTTCCCTTTGAACACAGCCTCAAATCTTACCCATGATGCCGTGTATAAAGCCTCTTCCAGCCGGAAACCACGTTTTTCAAGCTGTTCTAATTTTTTGTCATAAACACGGAGAAAAAGCCTTGTGCCGGTTTTCTTACTACCAACATAGAATGTATCTGCCACACCATTCACTTCATGCGCTGTGACCATAGAAGTATTTTTCCTGCCGTTATAGTCTCGTATTTCCAGATTGTGAGCCTTGAGATTCTGGTATATATCATCAACGGTAAAATCCCAGTTTTGATAGTCTACAGCAAAATCAACTCTGCTCAACCTGAGATTATATGTATCTGACTCAACAGACTTCAGAAACCTTTTTATGTTCGTAGAATTCCCTTTGCAATATACAGACCAACTGTGCGCGCTGAACTTAATAATCACACCCATATCAGGGTGTAACGGATGATACGCCACCGCAAAATAAAACGGATGATCGCCATACTGATAGCCGACCTTGTAGCCTTGCGGGCATTTGTCTTCCAGTTCCTTTTGACTTCCGAAAACCGTTTCCAGATTCGCCCGTTCTGCGAACTCTGAAATCATGCTTTCTGCATTTTCCTGCCATTCGTCCAGATTTTCAAGTATCGCCTTATCAACTAATGACAATACCAATGTTAATTCGTCAACTCCTAATAAAATCTGCTTTTCCATAATATTCCGTTCCTTTCGCCTAAAACAATTTGTATTCAGCAATATGTATTTATGAATTTCTGGTTACTCTTGATTTTTAACTGGAGCTGGGGTACTTACAGTACCCCAGCTCCCTGATCCAAAGCCTCGAGAATATCAAAATTCAAAGTCGGAAATGCGCACAGTTTCGGCTTATTGGCGACTGCCGGATAGGTGTATACGCCCTCGCCGATCTCCATTTTGCGTTCCGGGATGTCTACGCCCGCCCCGAACGCGGTGACATAGGTCTGATCCTCTGCGTTGCCGAGCACCGTTTTCCATGGCAGGTTATCCCTGACAAACGTAGGAATGTTGTTGCTTCCCGACTGTTGCATGACAATCCAGAGAAAAAAGCCGTACTGCCGCCCTCTCAGGACAATTTGTGAGATCATGTTGTTCACATAGTCACGCTGTTTTTTCTCCTTAGTCTGTAGTTGCAGAGCAAATGCCGCAAACTCATCAAAAATCAGGATATGCGGGGATAGGTCAAAACCGCTGTAAGCACTATCTATCTTTTTTCGCAGACGTTTTTTCATCACGGAGCGTCTCTTTTGCATGTTCGCTATAAATGTTTCCAACAATACAACAATATCGTCAAAATCTTCTGCTGTATTATCAGGGGAAAGCGTTTCTCCTAACAATGCAACACTTGACGCTTTCGGATCGGCAAAATACAGGTGATATTCTATCGATTTCAAGGACATCTGAAGCAGAAACCCGTGAAGCGCACAAGATTTTCCCGATTCTGTCTGCCCGACAATAAGCTGATGTGTGAGCGGCAGTCGGGTGCGCACATCGATGAATAGTTCATATTCGCCTATCGCGTTCGAATATTTTTTAAATTCCTTAAAATTTTTAAATACCAAACGTCTGTCAATCGAAGCGTCGTAAAAATCAAAATAATAATAATTCCCATCATCTTTCAGGTACATCTGTTCCACAACATAACGCCCTAACGCCGCTGATATATCCGTTTTACTCAATTTTCCGTGCAATTTAATACTATTTTTTATATAGAGCCGCCCGCTTGCATAACCCGGCATAAATTCGACAGAAATCCCCGGTATTACAGCAATCTCAACCGCGCCGATCCTTC
>USKR01000096.1 GCA_900555215.1 uncultured Ruminococcus sp. | reverse complement strand
TTGTGCTGAATGCATTCCATAAAGAATGGTCTCAGTCTGCAAGACGTCAGGAATATTCGTACAGACAGGAATACGCCGGGGAGAATGCCCCGGAAGATGCAGTCGGAAGAGAAAGAGGATAAGGCTATGCAGGATCAGAGAAAAGGGATTGATGAAAGAGAAGCAGAGATGGAGATCGATCTCGGACTGCTGTTTGCAGGGATGTGGAAGAACATCCGCAGGTTTTGGTGGCTGGCACTGCTCCTGATCGCAACCGGGGCTGCGGGAGTATTAGTATATCAGAGAGTATTCCATCAGCCGCTGTATGAATGCAGCGCTACATTTACCGTTGCCACAGGAAATGATGAGAGCGGAAGTTACAGCTTTTATTATGATTCCAGTACAGCGGATCAGATGTCTTTGACGTTTCCGTATATTCTGGAGAGTAGTTTTTTCCAGAGCACGCTTTTGGAGGAGCTGGGAACAGATACATTGAACGGGACTGTTACTTCCGAGACGATCACAGATTCCAATGTGGTCACTATGCGCGTAGAAAGCCCTGACGCAGAGGATGCCCGAGCTATCCTGGAAGCAGCTTTGACAATTTATCCCGAGACTGCGAGATTCGTTCTCGGTGATATTCAGTTTAATATGCTGGACGAACCTGTGACACCCACAGAACCTTTTAACCAGATGAGTGTACAGCGCAGCCTGCTTCTCGGCGGGGCGGCCGGAGCCGTTGTGTCTGTGATGATTTTTATGTTGATGTCGCTTTTCTGGAAATCTGTATGCAGCCCGGATGACATGAAAAAGATTACGAGTCTGCGGTGTATGGCTGTATTCCCGCATGTTCGTTTTAAAGCCAGAAAGAAAAATGATGACACACGGCTATCTTTAATGAACGAGAAACTGCCGTTTGGGTATAAGGAGAGTATGCGTTCTCTTCAGAAAAGAATCGTGAAAGGCCTTGAGCAGCTGGATGGAAAGATACTTATGGTCACCAGTTCTGTGGCAGGAGAAGGCAAGTCCACAGTTGCGGTGAATCTTGCACAGATGCTGGCAGCAGACGGATACAGTGTCCTCCTGATAGACGGTGATCTGAGAAAGCCCGGGGATGCGGCGCTCCTGGGAGCGCGCGGAAAGTACGGGCTGAAGGATGTGGCTGACGCTGATCCTCATAAAACGGAGGAAATGCTGGTGAAAATCAACAAGAGCCGGGGATGGCTGCTCGGGAACATCAAGCCGGTGAAGCAGCCGGCGCCGGTCCTGAGCAGCAGGAGAGTGAAGCTTTTTATCAGGGAGATGCGCAGAAAAATGGACTATGTCATTATAGACAGTCCGCCTTGCACGATGTTTCAGGATGCGGGGATTCTGGCTGATTATGCGGATGGGATCTTGTATGTAGTAAAATACGACGATGTGCCGCATCAGAAGATACAGGAGGGTATTTCCTTCCTGGGAGGGCAGAAAGCGCCATTTATAGGATATGTATTCAATAATTTCCCTGAAGGTCCCAGTGAATATGGTTATGGTCGCTATGGTTACGGGAAGTATGGTTATGGGAAATATGGCTATGGAAAGTATGGGCGCGGAAGATATGGCTATGGAGGGTATGGATACGAAAAAGAAGAGGAAGGGCAGGAGGATTGACCTGCACATGCATATCCTTCCCGGAGTGGATGATGGAGCCGAGACAATGGATGATGCGGTTGAGATGGCGGAAATTTCGGCACGCAGCGGTATCGGGATAGCTGCAGCTACGCCTCACGGTGATTTTTCCAAGGGGAATCCGAAAGAATATCTCAGGATTTGTTCAGAGAAGCTTGAATTACTCCGGGCAGAGCTGATACGCAGGAAGATCCCTCTTAAAGTAGTGAGCGGGATGGAGCTGCTTGTTAACGAAGCGCTTATAGAATGGGCAGGAGAGAACAAACTGCCGGGAATCAATGGAAGCCGGTGGCTGCTTGTGGAGTTCTACTTTGACATCAGCCTCAGCCGGGCGCTTAGGATGGCAGACGAACTGACGGCGCTGGGATACCGGTTGATCCTGGCTCACCCGGAACGGTATGACCTGGCGCGGAGGATGCCCGAAAATCTGAAAGCGTTTTACGATAGAAACTTTCTTTTACAGGTCAATAAAGGAAGTGTTTTACAGGAATTCGGGAGAAAGGCATTCCGGGCGGCAGACTGGATGCTGTCCAGAGGGATCGCCGGTGCAGTGGCATCGGATGCGCATGATCCGGTTCTGCGGACGCCGGATATGGAGGAGACGACGGATATTTTGGAAATGTATTACGGCAGGGATGCTGCTGAGGTGCTGCTGGAGAAGAATCCGGGGAGGATTATAAGAGAAAGCAGGCGATAAAAGGATGTAATATCAGGAGGTTAGAGAAAGAAATTACTTGTGTCAGGTTAATGAAAATAGTATAATTAAAGCGTGGTGAAAAAGATTATCTTGGACAGAAGATAGTCTTTTTTTGTTTTTTATAAATATCGGGTCATGTACTATGAGAGGAGAGGGAAATGGAAGATAGGAAATCACTTATTGCAGATACTATGCATGGATCTATAGCGTTAAGTAAATTTGAAAAAGATATTATGAATACTACATTATTTAACAGACTCCATGATATTTATCAAAATTCAACAGCATATCTGACGTTTCCTGCAAATCGAACAAAAAGGATGGAACATTCTTTTGGATGTATGTATTTATGCGGAAATATATTTTACTCAAGTCTATGTAATGCTGAAAAAGATATACTGCAGGATTTTCTGCAGAAAGCTGAAAAAGAGATGGAACAGATCATTAAAGAGATTTCTGAACGTAAGGGTGGGCATCAATATGAGATAAAACTCGGCGGAGTATTTAAAAAAATAAAGAGCAAATATAATGATCTGGCGGTTAGCGGCGGTATTTATAATTATTATATACCTGGAAATATCAGAATCGATAAAGACAGAAAAATATATGCTATTTTATTTGAGGGCATTAGGATTGCAGCGCTTCTTCACGACATAGGGCATCCGCCATACAGCCATATTAGCGAAAATGCTCTTAATATCTTGTATAATGATATATACCGGAAAGCGGAAATGAACGTAAAAGAAGAAGAGTTTTGCTATGTATTAGAGGGGATGGTGGGAGAAAGCCATCAGTTGCATGAGGAAATGGGGTTAAAGATCGCAGAAATACTTCTAATGGATGCGATCGAAAATATTCTGGCAGACGATACGGTGGCAGATAGTATCTATGAAAATCAGGTTTATAGGATTCTTGTAAAAGAAACGGCGATTAGAATCTTGAAAGAACAGAATTTGTTTTTTAAAGATCTGCATGGCGTGATCGATGGAACTTTGGACGGAGACAGACTGGATTATGTGTCAAGAGATCCGGAAAATTCAGGGCTTAGATTGGGGCATACTGAATATGATAGATTAATAAATAAACTGAAGCTATGTAAAGAAGGAGAGCATTTCTTATTCTGCCCAGATGTCAGTGCGGTAAAAATAGTAGATGATTTTTTGATGCGCAGATGGAATTTATATAAAAATATTATTTTTCATCACAGAGTAGTTAAAACGGATTATTTACTTCAAAGTGTTATAGTTCAAATCGCTCGGGACTATTTTGGTGAAGATTCTGAGGATGAGAAAGAAGAAAGCTATATCCTGCCATATAATATTTCTGGACTATGGAAGGCGAACAGACCACTGCCTTCTGATAAAGAAAGTGCATATGCTCTGAGCCAGTGGAATGACGCATGGCTTCTAACTGTTCTGAAAAAATCTTATTTTGAAAGATACATTGACGATACAGGATATCTACATGATCAGTTGGAGGAACTCTTGACAAATCGAAAGAATTATAATTCATTGATTAAAAGGCAGGAAGATTTTCAGGAAATCGATGAAGAAGTGGCAACAATTATAAACGAAAGAAAAGCTGAACTTCTGGAGGCTTTGGAGTTATTGAGAAATCAGGCCGAAGATATAAACTATGACGAGGGGAAAATATTTGATATCAAGGGATATCTGCAGGGAGTGAGTGAAATTATTGAGGCTTCAGAAATGAAACCCGGATGCGGTTTGCCAGATAGAGATGGTTTTATTTTGCGAAAGATAAAAAGAAATATATTTGAGGTAGAGCATCTGGATATTGTTTTTAATAAAATGATGGAAAAGGCAGGATATAAAACGGGCGAACTTCTTTGTGCAGAAAAACAGCCCAGCACGGGGATAAAGAAAGATTTATTTTTTTATAAAATCCTGCCAGACAGAAGTGAAAAGCATGTACCGTTAAATCATATATCGAATATAAACGATATATTGCTTAGAGATCTTAATCTTTCACCAGTGTTTTATATATACATCAACAGGAAAGCTATAAAACATAGGAAATTTTCAGATATAAGGAGTGAAATTGGAGAAGCTATGGGAACATGTATTGTAGATTACATACTTGAAACAATCAACCAGTTCATCAATTAGAAGATTTCCAATTATTCTTTTGGCGTAAGATTGACACATAAAAAGCAGAATGATATAATTTTTGGAATTAAGGGAGGAATGATTATGTGCAAGGTGAAGATGGATTTAAATAATGATGAGAATTTAAATTTTGCGATTTATAGTCTTGTGTTGTCAAAGCAGGAGGAGTTTTCTGCGCAGGAGCTTGTACATGATGTGAGAGAATATCAACCTATTGATGAGGAACATTTATATAGTACCATTTCTTTTTTATTAAAAAAATGGGTGAATTCGGGAATGATCCAGGAGCATTTAGATACTTTCTCTATGATCTGAAAGTGAGAATGCTGTGCCTCTGCTTGACATTCCCTTCCCCATATGCTACCCTTTTCTACAGATCAAAAAGATCGGAATATATTTTCAAAAGCAATGACGAAGAGAGTAGTCTGCCGGAGATCTTACAGAGAAATCCCAAGGGCCGTCCATAACAGAGCAGGATGCGCCGATGCTGAGAGGGACCGGATGGAAGGCAAATGAACATGGCTTCTGAGCGGCGTACCGAACTAAGGACATGAGCAGGGCAGCGGTTGGACAACCCGCTCAATATCCATAGCGAGGCTGCGAAGGGTCCGCCCTTTACAGCGGGGGAGTGCAGATCAGGCACTTGCTGAGGTCTTTTCCGCGAGGAAAAGGCGAAGAGAAGTGGTAACACGGTGATGACCCGTCTTCTTACATGTTAAGAAGGCGGGATTTTTTTCGTCATGGCACAGCAGCCGTGAAGGAACGGGATACACTAAGGCTGAAAACCCGCAGAGTTCTCGCAAGAAGGTGTTACAGAGCTTCGCATTGTATAACAGGAAAGAGAGGAAACAAAATGTCAGAGAAACAGAAATACTACATTACAACCGCGATCGCCTATACATCAGGCAAGCCGCACATCGGCAACACGTATGAGATCGTGCTTGCGGACGCGATCGCGCGCTACAAGAGAAGCCAGGGGTATGATGTGTTCTTCCAGACCGGCACAGACGAGCACGGTCAGAAGATCGAGCTCAAGGCTGAAGAAGCGGGTATCACTCCGAAGGAGTTCGTGGACAATGTATCCGCGGAGATCAAGAGAATCTGGGATCTGATGGATACATCTTATGACAAATTTATTCGCACGACAGATGAAGACCATGAGAAGCAGGTGCAGAAGATCTTTAAGAAGCTCTATGAGCAGGGAGATATTTATAAAGGATATTATGAAGGCATGTA
>USKR01000095.1 GCA_900555215.1 uncultured Ruminococcus sp. | reverse complement strand
CGGTCGGAATAATGTATCTGCCAAAAAGAACAGCGGAAGTGTTTCCTCGGGAAAAGAGAGCGGCGGCACACAGGCGCACTCTGTCAGAAGATATACAAAGAACAGGTCTCAGAAAAACTGATCTCCTTTTTATAAAAATAGGCAGTATAAAAAAGATAATTCATGAATACGGGCGTGCCGGGTACGGAATTTAATTAGTTCCATGCCCGGCGCGCCCGCCTTTACTTTTGTCTCGATTAATGATATACATAAAGGGTGAAAAGAAGGAGGAATGCGGGATGCAGCGCTGGTTTATCACAATGAAAAAAGCGGATTTTAACAGGATAGGGGAAAAGTATCATATCTCTCCGATCCTGGCGCGGCTGATCCGCAACCGGGATATCATCGGGGATGATGCCATTGATTTCTATCTGAACGGGACGATCGCGGATTTGTATGATGGTATGCTGATGAAGGATATGGATCGTGCGGTAGAGATCCTTGCAGAGAAGATACGGGAGGAGAAAAGGATCCGCGTGATCGGGGATTATGATATCGATGGGGTGAATGCGACGTATATCCTCCAGGAGGGATTATCCGTGCTTGGCGCGGATGTGGACACGGACATTCCGGACAGGGTCAAAGACGGGTACGGACTTAACAAGATGCTCATCGACCGGGCGCTTGACGATGGGATCGATACAGTCATCACCTGCGATAACGGGATCGCGGCGGCAGAGGAGATCGAGTATGCCAAGGACAACGGGCTGACTGTCATTGTGACGGATCATCATGAAGTGCCATATATTGAGATGGACGACGAGAAGGAGTATATCATTCCCAAAGCCGACGCGGTAGTGGATCCGCACCGCGCGGACTGCGGATACCCTTTCAAAGGACTGTGCGGGGCGGCAGTGGCGTATAAGCTGGCAGAGGCGCTCTATAATGTGATGCAGAGAGATCCGGAGGATGTGGATTATCTTATGGAAAACGTGGCAATCGCCACAGTGGGAGATGTGATGGACTTAAACGGGGAAAACCGCATCTTCGTGAAACAGGGACTGGAGATGCTTAAACGAACGAAGAACCCGGGCCTGAAGGCACTGATCGAGTGCACGGGAATTGACGCAGACCGCCTGAACGCCTATCATATCGGCTTTGTCATCGGTCCGTGCATCAATGCCAGCGGCAGGCTCGATACAGCGAAGAGAGCTCTGGAACTGCTGAATGCCAGGACACGGCGCGATGCGGTCATGCTGGCGGAGGATTTAAAGGCGCTGAATGACAGCCGGAAGGAAATGACAGAGAGAGGAGTGGCAGAAGCAGTGGATCTGATCGAGACTACATCTCTGAAAGATGACCGCGTGTTAGTCGTCTATCTGCCGGACTGCCACGAGAGTATTGCCGGGATCATCGCGGGCAGGATCAGGGAGAGGTATTACCGCCCTGTCTTTGTGCTGACTAAGGCGGAGGACGGGGTGAAAGGATCGGGAAGATCTATTGAATCCTATGACATGTTTGCCCAGATGTGCAGATGCAGGGCGCTGTTTACAAAATTCGGCGGACATAAGCTGGCGGCGGGACTGTCTCTTGAGGAGGAAAATGTGCAGCGTTTCCGGGAGACGATCAATGCTCTCTGCGACCTGACAGAGGAGGATCTCCGGGAAAAGGTGTCGATCGATATGCAGCTTCCCTTCCCCTATATTACGGAAAGGCTGGTTCAGGAGCTGGAAATCCTTGAACCGTTCGGAAAGGGAAATCCCAAACCGTTGTTTGCCGGGAAAGACCTGAGGGTGATCAGCCCGCGTATTTTCGGAAAAAACCGAAATGTCTTGAAATGCCGTCTGGAAGATCCGCAGGGAAATCAGATGGAAGCCGTGTATTTCGGCGATGTGGAAGCGTGTCTGAAGGCAATGGAGCAGAAAGAATCCATGGCGTTTACATACTATCCGTCTGTGAATGAATATATGGGACGGAGGAATGTCCAGGTCACGATCGTGAATTACCAGTAGCAAAAAAGCCGCGGAGAATGTCGAAAGAAGGCGGTTTTTGCGGGAAGGATATATAAAATATTTGAAAAAAACAGAATTAATGCTATACTAATACTATTGCAGGCATACCGCAGGATGCCGGGAAGCGAAAGGGGGAACTGATATGGCAGGCACACCGGAATATGTACAGTTGAATAAAAATCTGGAGATCGTGGACGGTCATGCCGTGAAAGCGCCGGAAGATTATCAGGACCCGGAGCAGCTCTATCAGGCGCTTGTCGCCCGCGTGAGGAAATACCATCCTTCTACGGATATCTCTATGATAGAGAAGGCATATCGGATCGGAAAGAAAGCCCACAAGGACCAGGTGAGGAAATCCGGGGAGCCGTATATCATCCATCCTCTCTGGGTGGGGATCATCCTGGCGGACCTTGAGATGGATAAAGAGACCATCGTGGCGGGGATGCTCCACGATGCGGTGGAAGATACGGATATGACGCTGGATGATGTTACGAGAGAGTTCGGTGAAGAAGTGGCTCTCCTCGTGGACGGCGTCACTAAGCTGGGACAGCTCAGCTATTCCCAGGATAAGCTGGAGGTGCAGGCGGAGAATCTGAGGAAGATGTTCCTTGCCATGGCAAAGGATATCCGCGTGATCATCATCAAACTGGCGGACCGCCTGCACAATATGCGGACACTGGAATTTATGACGCCGGCAAAGCAGCAGGAGAAGGCAAGGGAGACTATGGATATTTACGCTCCCATCGCCCAGAGGCTTGGTATTTCCAAGATTAAGACGGAGCTTGATGACCTGTCTTTAAAATACTGGAAGCCGGACGTTTACAACCAGCTTGTGAAAGATTTGAATGCCCGCAAGACAGAGCGGGAGGAATTCGTCCAGCAGATCGTGGCGGAAGTATCCAAGCATATGGCGAACGCCCATATCAAAGCAAAAGTATACGGGCGTGTAAAACATTTCTTCAGCATTTATAAAAAAATGGTCAATCAGAATAAAACGCTGGATCAGGTGTATGATCTGTTTGCCGTGCGTATTATCGTTGATACAGTGAAAGACTGTTATGCGGCTCTGGGAGTGATCCATGAGATGTACACTCCGATACCGGGGCGTTTTAAAGATTATATCGCCATGCCGAAGCCGAACATGTACCAGTCGCTCCACACCACTCTGATGGGACCGTCCGGACAGCCTTTTGAGATCCAGATCCGTACGGAAGAAATGCACAAGACTGCGGAATACGGTATCGCCGCGCACTGGAAATATAAAGAGGGAACAGATGCGGCAAAGAGTATGGAGTCTCAGGAAGCAAAGCTGAACTGGCTTCGCCAGATCCTGGAATGGCAGAGAGACATGTCTGATAACCGGGAATTTTTAAGTCTGCTGAAAGGTGACCTGGACTTATTTGCAGAGGATGTGTACTGTTTTACTCCCAACGGGGATGTGAAAAACCTTCCGAACGGTTCGACCCCTGTGGATTTCGCCTATGCGATCCACAGCGCGGTGGGAAATAAGATGGTTGGCGCAAGGGTCAACGGCAAGCTGGTGAATATTGACTATAAGATCCAGAACGGAGACAGGATCGAGATCCTGACTTCTCAGAATTCCAAGGGACCGAGCCGTGACTGGCTGAACATCGTTAAGAGCACCCAGGCAAAGAACAAGATCAACCAGTGGTTTAAGAAAGAGTTTAAAGAGGATAATATTATACGCGGCAAGGAGCTGATCGTCTCTTACTGCCGGAGCAAATCCATCAACCTCCAGGATATTTTAAGACCGAAGTATATGCAGATCGTGCAGAAAAAGTACGGATTCCGCGACTGGGACGCCGTGCTGGCTGCGATCGGGCACGGCGGCCTGAAGGAGGGGCAGGTGGTGAACCGCCTCTTTGAGGAATATGAAAAGGAGCATAAAAAAGAGATCACAGATGAAACGATCCTCGAGAAGATCTCTGAGGCGAACAGCAAGAAGGTGCATATCGCAAAATCCAAGAGCGGTATCGTGGTCAAAGGAATCAACGATATGGCCGTGCGCTTCTCCAAGTGCTGCAACCCTGTACCCGGGGATGAGATCGTGGGTTTTGTCACGCGCGGAAGAGGGATGTCCATCCACCGCACAGACTGCGTCAATATGCTCCATCTCTCCGATGCGGAGAGGGAGAGGCTGATCGATGCAGAGTGGGAGGATCCGGAAGATACAGAGGGCGGCGGACAGTATCTGGCGGAGCTGAAGATGTATGCTTCCGACAGGCAGGGAATGCTCATGGATATCTCCAGAGTCTTTACAGAGGCAAAGATAGATGTGAAGTCCATGAACATCCGAACGAGCAAGAAAGGAACAGCTACGATAGACACAGGATTTATCGTGCACGGCCGGGAGGAGCTTAACAGTGTGATCGAGAAGCTGCGCCAGGTAGACGGCATCCTTGATATTGAGAGGACAGCGGGCTGAGAGGAGACTGACAGCGTATGAAAGTAGGGAAATTTGTGCTTGGTCCGGTGGCGACCAACTGTTATATCGGGATCAATGAAAAAACAAACGAGTGTTTTATCGTGGATCCTGCAACATGTCCCCCGGAGTTTGTAAACTATATTAAAAATGCAGGGCTGACCGTAAAGGCAGTCCTTCTGACACACGGACATTTTGACCATATTATGGGGCTGGACGCTCTGCTTGCGGAGTTCCGGGTACCTGTGTATGCTCATGAGGCGGAGCGGGAATTGCTGGAGAGCGAGCAGCTGAATTCATCTGTATCCATGCTCGGACAGCCCTATTCATTCTCGGGTGCAGAGTATGTGACTAACAGACAGAATCTTAAGACCGCGGGATTTGAGATCCAGGTGATCTACACCCCGGGACATACGATTGGCGGATGCTGTTATTATATCCCGGAGGAGAAAGCGCTGTTCAGCGGGGATACGCTCTTTCACGGATCTGTGGGGCGTACGGATCTCCCTACAGGCAGCATGGGACAGCTGGTAAACTCCATCCGCGACAGGCTCTTCGTCCTGCCGGATGATACCAAGGTCTATCCTGGACATATGGAAGAGACGACCATCGGATATGAAAAGAAATATAATCCATTTATATAGGAAACAAAAAACATGATCGAGATCGCGTGTAAGAAAAATAAATTTACTTATAATGTATATCATATCACAAAGGCATTTTTCCCGGGCGAGGAAATTATGCAGAGGGTTGATGAAAAGCAAGAATCACTTGTGGAGCTTAAGCTCCCGGGGGGCTCTTGCTTTTCCCTTGCGCCGGAGGAGATTTCAGGAGAACTTCAGGACGGCTCCGGAGCAGGAACCGGGGCGCGGGATGAGGATTTTTTTCGTGCTGCCGAAGAGGATGCGGCGCAGGCGGAGAAGCGCGAGGTGACCCGGAGAGTTTACCGCTTCCTGTGCGAAGTGTCCGGAAGGGAACTTGCGTGGGGAACGCTTACAGGAGTGAGACCAACAAAGCTGCCGATGCAGATGCTGGAAGAAGGGAAAAAACGGGAGGAAATCACAGGGTTCCTCCAAAAGGAATACTTTGTCGCTCATGCGAAAGCAGAACTGGGATATGAGATCGCATGCCGGGAAAAGGAGCTTTTGGAGAAACTTGACTGCCGGGGCGGATTCAGCCTGTATGCCGGCATTCCGTTCTGTCCCAGCGTGTGTTCCTACTGTTCCTTCAGTTCGTCCCCGATAGGAGTCTGGAAGGACAGGGTGGACAGTTATCTGGACGCGCTGGTTAAAGAGCTCCGGGCGATTGGAAAAATGGCTCGGGGGAGGTACCCGGATACGGTATATATTGGAGGCGGCACGCCGACCACAC
>USKR01000094.1 GCA_900555215.1 uncultured Ruminococcus sp. | reverse complement strand
GTGGAGGCGGTGGAAGAGGAATACGGACTGAATGAGCCGCTGTTCGACCAGTATCTGACCTATATGGGAAACCTTGTCCGGGGAGATCTGGGCGTCTCCTACCAGGAGCCGGACACAACGGTGGCGGAGATCATCGGCAGGACCTGGCCGGTTACCGCTTCGCTGGGGCTGGCAGCCCTTTTTGTGGCAGCGCTCCTTGGCACGGGACTTGGGATCCTGAGGGCGGTGTCAAAGAAAAAAGCGGTCCGAGAGGGCATTTCAGCAGGAGGGATGCTTCTTGCCGGAATCCCCAATTTTGCCGCTGCGATCCTCCTTCTCCTTGTGTTCAGCGTGAAACTGGGGTGGTTTCCCTCGGCGGGACTTCTGACCCCAGCTCATTATGTGCTCCCGGTAATCTCGCTGATGCTTTATCCGATGGCTGTCATCTCCCGCCTGACAGGAAATACCCTTGCAGCAGAGATGGGGAAACAGTATGTGCTGTTTGCACGCGCAAAGGGATTGGGAAGAGCCAGGATCTTATTTACCCATGCCTTGAAAAATGCATGGATCCCGGTATTGAATTATGTGGGGCCTGCATCTGCGTTCCTTCTTACCGGAAGTTTTGTGGTGGAGAGCATCTTTACGATCCCGGGGCTCGGGCGGGAGTTTGTAAGCTCCATCACAAACAGGGATTACACGCTGATACTGGGGCTGACAGTGTTTATGGGGACAGTCGTGATCCTGGTGAATCTTGTAACAGATCTTGTGTGCGCGTGGATGGATCCGAGGATGCGCCGGTCATACAGTGGGAAATAGCTCAGACAAAGAAGTGAATGTAAGAGGAAAAGGAGTGCAGAAAGGAGGCAGGATCCGTGAATGTTAAAAAGTATATGGCACGGCTGATCAGAGGAAACCGGCAGGCGCTTGCAGGATGTATGATCCTGGGCATCTGGATCCTGTTCGCTGTCCTTGTGCCTGTGTTCTGGCCCTGGTCTTATTCCGAACAGAATGCAGAGATCCAGAACCAGGCAATGTCCATGACCCATCTGTTCGGGACAGATAAGTTTGGAAGAGATATCTTTGCCCGGGTATGGTATGGAGCAGGGATCAGCCTGCTGATCGGGATCGCCAGCGCCCTGATCAACGGGTGTGTGGGCGTACTCTATGGAGCGGCTGCGGGGTATGCGGGCAAACATGCGGATATAGTCATGATGCGTATTGCGGATATCATTTCTTCTATCCCCTCCATGCTCTATGTGATCCTGATCACGCTTGCGGCGGGAGCCGGAGCGGGAAGCATGATCCTCGGACTGTGTGTGGCGGGATGGATTGATATGGCGCGGATCGTCCGGGGAGAGATCCAGAGACTGAAGGAGACAGATTTCGCGGCTGCGGCCCGCATGGAAGGCATTCCGCGCATCAGGATCCTGTGGAGGCATCTTCTTCCGAACGCAGCGGGACCGATCCTTGTGAACCTGATCTTCCTGATCCCTCAGGCAATCTTTACGGAAGCGTTTTTAAGCTTCCTCGGAGTAGGGCTGGAGCCTCCCGCCGCCAGCCTGGGGACGATCATACAGGAGGCGCGCAGCCAGATGCTTGTGTATCCGAATCAGATGGTCTGCCCGCTTGTCGTGCTGTGTGTGATGCTTCTTGCCCTCAATGCAGTGGGTACGGCGATGGAGGGACAGCTCCGGAGAGGAAAAAACGAATGAGCATTTTAGAGGTAAAAAACTTAAGTGTACAATATCATACCGGACATGGGAGAAAAAAAGCGCTCGATAAGATAAGCTTTTCTGTGGGGAAGGGCGAAATCGCCGGTATCGTGGGAGAATCCGGCTCGGGAAAGAGCACGGCGATGCTGGCAGTGATGGGGCTTCTCGGAGACAGCGCGGAAGTTTCGTCAGACGGAATTACTGTCTGCGAAAGACCGGTAAAGCCGGGGCATGATATCGCCATGATTCTCCAGGATTCAATGAACTGCCTGGACCCCACGGTAAAGATCGGACGCCAGATCACGGAGACCATCCGCACCCATAGAAAATGTACCAGGCGGGAGGCTGAGGAGCGGGCGGAAGAACTGCTGGATATGGCGGGGATCCGCTCACCGAAGCTTCGGATGGGGCAGTATCCGTTTGAACTATCCGGAGGGATGCGTCAGAGAGTGGCCATCGCCATTGCCCTTGCCTGCGAGCCCCGGGTGATCATCGCAGATGAGCCGACCACCGCTCTGGACGCGGCGGTCCAGGTCCAGATCCTCCATCTCCTGAAAAGAATCGTGAAGGATACCGGTACCTCCCTTCTTGTTGTCAGTCACGATATGGGGGTCATTGCAGCACTGTGCACCAGAGTGTATGTGACGAGATCCGGCGAGATCATCGAAGAGGGATCTGCGGAAGAGATTTTTTATGCCCCGGTCCATGAATATACAAAAAAACTCTTAAGGGATACAAAAGGAAATAAGGACCTCCTGCCTGATGTCCGGGAGGAACCGCCCCTGCTCCGCCTGGAGCATGTGACGAAGGTATTCAACACGGAAGAAGGAATCAGGGATGTTTCTCTGGAGATCCGTGCAGGAGAGGTGTACGCCCTTGCCGGGGAGAGCGGCAGCGGGAAGACCACGCTGGCAAGGCTCCTGACCGGGCTTCTTGCGCCGGACAGCGGGGAAATATTATACAGAGGAGAGCGTCTGGATACGGGGAAAGGGAAGAAGTCATGGGACGGGAAGATCCAGATGGTGTTCCAGGACTCTTACGGTTCCCTCAACCCCTGTCTGACTGTAGGACAGGCTTTAAGCGAAGCTCTGAGGATGCGGGCCCGAAAGGACAGGCTGCCGCCCGCGGAGCGCCGCAGAAGAGTGGAGGAAATGCTCTGTATGGCAGGGCTTTCCCCGGAGGATGCGGACCGGTATCCGGATGAGTTTTCCGGGGGAGAGCGGCAGCGGATCGGGATTGCCAGGGCGCTGATCCCGGAGCCGGAGCTTCTGATCTGTGACGAGGCATTCTCCGCGCTGGACGCCTCCACGAGGAAGCAGATCCTTAAGCTGCTCCTGTCCATCCAGAAATCGAGGAAGATTGCCTGCCTGTTCATTTCCCACGACCTGGCTTTGATCCGTCAGGTCAGCAGCAGGATCAGTGTCCTCTGCCGGGGGAGGCTGGCAGAGACCGGAGAGACAAAGGCTGTCTGTTCGGATCCCTGGCATCCTTATACAAAGATGCTCTTAAATTCGGTCCTGCCGCCGGACCCGCTGAAAGCCGGAAAAGTCCGTCCTGCTTTCGCGGAAGAGAACGCGCGGGAGACAGACAGCGGGCATGGATGCCCTTTTGCATCTTCCTGCGGCTATGCCATGAAGTGCTGTTTTGAAGGGACGCCGGAACTGTACCGCTTCGGCAGCAGGGAGACGGCATGTTTCCTTTATTCAGAGAAGTATAGCGGGAAACGTGCGGATGGTTACAGGATGACATCACAGATATGAGGTACCATTGACAGTGGAAGGAGAAAATGCATGAAAAGGAGAAGACTGACAGCAGCACTTCTGGCGGCAGCCGTGCTCTGCGCGGCAGCACTGCCCGGATGCGCAAAAGGAGAGAAAAACACCGGAGGGGAAAAGGAGATTACAGTGGCAGTCAACAGCGAGACCGGGACTCTGGATCCGGCAGGATCCATTGCCCTGACCTATCTGTCTTATTCCGTGACTGCCCTGGACGAACTGCTCACATACGATGAAAACGGGGACATTGAGTACCGGGCGGCAGAATCCTACGAGGTGAATGAGGATTCTACGGTCTGGACCTTCCATCTCAGGGAGGACGCCCTCTGGTCTGACGGCACGCCGGTGACATCGGAGGATTTTCTGAATACGATCCGCCGCGCCCTGGACCCGGCGTCAGGGAGCGGGTATGCAGTCTATCTCTTTCCCATTGAAAATGCGGAAGAGATCTATAATCAGGAAGCGTCCATGGATACTCTCGGCGTGGATATGCCGGATGATCATACGCTGGTCTTCCGTCTGGAGGCACCGTGCGTATATTTCCTTGACTTGCTGAGGCTTCCTGTATACACGCCCTCCTGCGCAAAGTATGCAGATTCCGTGGACAGCGGCTGGGATAAAGATCCGGCGACAAGCCTGGCGAACGGTCCGTTTATGCTTGCGGAATATGTGCCGGATCAGTATTTCGTGCTGGAAAAAAATGAATCCTACTGGAATAAGGATGCAGTCAGCCTGGACCGGATCACCTACCGGTTCTTTGACGATACCCAGGCTATGGCAGCGGCCTATGAGACCGGCGAAGTGGATGTGGCAGTATCTCTTCCTTCAACGGTGATGGACCTCTATGAAGGCAGGGATGACCTCCTGGTGACAGAGCAGATTGCCACACGGTACATTTATTTTAATCTGAATGTGGAGCCTTTTGACGACGTAAGAGTAAGGGAGGCATTCAACCTTGCTATTGACCGGGAAGAATTGTGCCGGATCGTGGGCGCGGATACAGAACCGACCTATAATCTGGTGGCAAAATATATGATCGACAAAAACACAGGCATGCGTTTCGTGGATGAGGCGGAGCAGCCCTTTGAAGAAAATGCAGAGCGGGCGCGGGAACTTCTTGCCGAGGCGGGTTATCCTAATGGGGAAGGTTTCCCAAAGCTAACGTATAATTATCCGACTCTGGAGATGGACTCGGACACAGCCCAGGTCATCAAGGAGCAGCTCAAAGAAAACCTGAATATAGACATTGAGCTGAAGGCACAGGAGCTCCAGGCAAATTACAGCGGCCGGTATGCAGGGGATTTCGATCTGTGCAGGATGAACTGGACTGCTGACTTTGCCGACCCGTATACGTATTTATCCATGCTTTTATCCAACAGCACATACAATTGCAGCGGGATCCATGATGAAGAGTATGACGCGATCGTGGAGGCATCCAACAGCGAACAGGATCCGGAGGCGCGGTCCGGGCTTCTTCATCAGGCGGAGCAGAGGGCAGTGGGAGAACAGTTTTACATCATCCCCCTGTATGCCATGAAGAGCGTAAACCTGGTTAATCCGGAAATCACAGGGCTTCGGCAGATCCCGGCAAGCGGGGCGCTGGAATACAGGTATGCGGATATCGGATAACAGAGGTACTGACGGACTGTGAAAATGAAAAAGCAAAGAAACAGGATCACAAGAAAAGGAGGCGGGCAGCCATGATGGAGCTTGTCACAGGAGGAAGCGGCAGCGGGAAATCCGCTTATGCAGAAGAAGCTCTGTGCAGCCTCTCTTTATCCTCGGACAGCGGGCAGGGGAAAGTCACACTGCAGGACAGGCAGAGATATTATATTGCCACAATGCCGCCCTGGGATAAAGAGACAGAGAAAAAGATAGAACGGCACCGTGCCATGCGCTCAGGCAGAGGATTCCACACGCTGGAATGGTATACAGATCTTGAGGGAAAGCCGGAGCGTGAAGGCTGTCCTTCCCTGGAAAAAGCGGATATTCTCGTAGAATGTCTTTCCAACCTGACTGCCAATGAGATGTATATGGAAGGCGGAGCCGGGAAAAACACGGCTGACGCAGTCATCCGTGGGATCCTCTGCCTGAGGGACAGGTGCAGGAATCTGGTCGTGGTGACCAACGATGTATTCAGCGAGTCCGCGGAGGATTCCCCTGAGATGAGGATCTATAAGGAAACACTGGGCAGGATCAACTGCGCTCTGGCGGAAGCATCGGACCGGGTGACTGAGGTGGTCTGCGGCATCCCCTGTACGGTAAAGCCGGAAACCGGCAGGGAGACAGAAGAGGAAAAGGAAGGTGATGGCGGCATGAGGATCATAACAGGAGGGGCGTTCCAGGGGAAGCGCGCTTTCGCAGAGAAGCTGTATCCCGGTGTGGAATGGACAGACGGTGGCA
>USKR01000093.1 GCA_900555215.1 uncultured Ruminococcus sp. | reverse complement strand
AAAAACAAAAGAGTTGGCCTGGCCGGGATAAAATATGTCCCGGTCAGGTCAACAAGTGTTTGACACAGTCCTTCCCCTGTGTTAGAATGCAAGGGTAACTTTACTGTAGTACAGTGACTCATTGGTAGAGAAAAGAAGTAAATGCCGGTTTTCCGGCGAGGGAGGAAATCATGAAGAAAAGAGTATTGAGTATGCTGCTCTGTGCAGGACTTGCTGCCACCATGCTTGCGGGATGCGGTTCTAAAGCCGGATCAGACGGAGACACCGCTGAGACAAGCGATATGGATTATGTAAAAGAAAAAGGCACTCTGGTTGTGGGAATCACGAATTTCGAGCCCATGGACTACAAGGATGAGAGCGGCGAGTGGATCGGCTTTGACGCTGACCTGGCAAAGGCATTTGCGGAGGAACTCGGAGTTGAAGTGGAATTTGTTGAGATCGACTGGGAAAATAAGATTCTGGAACTCAATGGCAAAACGATTGACTGCGTGTGGAATGGAATGACCCTTACGCCGGAAGTGACAAGCTCCATGGATTGTACGGACGCATATCTTGAAAACGCTCAGGTCGTTGTAGTACCTTCAGATGTGGCAGACCAGTATCAGGATGAGGACAGCCTGAAAGATTTAAGCTTTGCCGCTGAGGCGGGAAGCGCCGGCGAGGAGGAGCTTGAGGCGAGAGAACTGAACGTCACGCCGGTAACCGCGCAGGCAGATGCACTGATGGAAGTGGCGGCAGGTACTTCTGACGCGGCGGTCATTGACCTTCTTATGGCAGCGGCTATGATCGGAGAAGGGACAAGCTATGCGGATCTTACATATACAGTACATTTAAACAGCGAGGAATACGGCGTGGGATTCAGACAGGGATCTGACCTTACGGCAGAACTTAATGATTTCTTTACCGCATGCTATGAGGATGGATCTATTCAGGAGCTGGCTGAGAAGTACGGCGTACAGGCTGCGCTGATTCAGTAATCCTGCTGCGACGGACTTTGAAAAATAAACTGACAGACGGAGTTATATCATGACATTTACAGAACAATTTCCAATTGTCGTTCAGGCTTTGAATGTGGGATTTCTGCAGACACTAAAGTTGTTTTTCGTGACGCTTCTGGGGGCGATCCCGCTGGGGCTGATCATCTCATTCGGATCAATGTCCCGCTTTAAGCCGCTAAGTTATTTTACAAAGATTATTGTGTGGATCATCAGGGGAACCCCTCTGATGATCCAGCTTTTGATCGTATATTTTATGCCCGGATTGATGGGCAACAATATATGGGGCGGAGGTGAAAGCGGCCGTTTTCTTGCGGCTTCTGTTGCGTTTGTGTTCAATTATTCCTGCTATTTTTCGGAGATCTACCGGGGAGGGATCCAGGGAGTTCCGGCTGGGCAGGAAGAGGCAGGACTTGTACTGGGCATGACAAAGAGGCAGATCTTTTTTAAGGTCAAACTTCTTCAGATGGTCAAGCGCATCGTCCCTCCTATGTCAAATGAGATCATCACACTGGTGAAGGATACTTCCCTTTCGCGTATTATTGCTCTCCAGGAGATCATCTGGGCGGGTCAGTCCTTTATGAAAGGCAATATGGGGATTGCGGGCGTGATCTGGCCTCTGTTCTTTACGGCAGTGTACTATCTGATCTTTAACGGCATCCTGACTGTCCTGCTGGGACGGTTAGAGAAAAAACTGGAGTATTTCAGATAGGAGGCGGAGCATATGGCGATATTGGAAGTACAGCATGTAAGCAAAAGTTTTGGGAATACTGAGGTATTGAAAGATATCAGTTTTTCTTTGGAAAAGGGGCAGGTGCTCTCTCTTATCGGATCTTCGGGAAGCGGAAAGACGACACTTCTGCGCTGCCTGAATTTCCTGGAGCGGCCGGATGGAGGCGTGATCCGCGTAAACGCGGAGACGCTTTTCGATGCGGATGATCCTGCTACAATGCAGGAAAATGAGATCAGGAGAAAGAGACTCCATTTCGGGCTGGTGTTCCAGTCGTTCAATCTGTTCCCCCAGTATACCGCGCTGCAGAATGTAATGCTGGCGAAGGAACTCCTGGAGAAAGAAAAACCGGATTATAAAGCAAGAAAGAAAGAGATACATGCACAGATCGAGAAGGAGGCAAAGATCCTTCTGGACCAGATGGGGCTGTCGGACCGTGTGGACAATTATCCGCACCAGCTTTCCGGCGGTCAGTGCCAGAGGGTCGCGATCGCCCGTGCCCTGGCGCTCAAACCGGATATTCTCTGCTTTGACGAGCCTACTTCAGCGCTTGATCCGGAGCTCACGGGAGAGGTGCTTAAAGTGATCAGGGGACTGGCGGACCAGGAGACAACAATGATCATTGTTACACATGAGATGGCGTTTGCGAGAGATGTATCCAGCCAGGTGATCTTTATGGATGGAGGATGTATCATGGAGCAGGGAACTCCGGCGGATGTGTTTGAGAATCCGCGGGAAGAGCGGACAAAACAGTTTTTATCACGTTTTACAAATCAATAAGGAGCGGGACCTAAATGACACGATATGAATATATTACCACAGGAACAGGAGAAGAATGTGGGGTCTTTGGAGCCTATGACCTGGATGGACGCGACGTTGCCGCGTCCATCTATTATGGGCTTTTTGCACTCCAGCACAGAGGACAGGAGAGCTGCGGCATCGCGGTGACCGATACGTTTGGAGAGAGGAAAGTATTGTCCAGGAAAGGCCTGGGACTTGTCAACGATGTGTTTGACGAAGAAGAGCTGTCAAAGCTGAAGGGCAATCTGGGAGTGGGGCATGTCCGTTACTCTACGGCTGGGGGGACAAGGGTAGAGAATGCCCAGCCGCTTGTCATTAATTATGTCAAGGGCACTCTCGCCATCGCACACAACGGGAACCTTGTCAATGCGGTAGAATTAAGGCGCGAGCTGGAGTATACGGGAGCCATTTTTCAGACGACTATCGATTCCGAGGTCATCGCCTATCATATAGCAAGGGAACGGCTGAATACAAAGACCGCGGAGGATGCAGTGAAAAATGCAATGAAAAAGATCCGGGGCGCCTACGCCCTGGCAGTCATCAGCCCCCGAAAGATGATCGGAGCCAGAGACCCGTTCGGACTGAAGCCGCTCTGTATAGGGAAAAGAGATAACACATATTTTCTGGCTTCCGAGAGCTGTGCCATTGCAGCAGTGGATGCGGAGTTTGTAAGGGATGTGCAGCCCGGGGAGATCGTGACGATCACAAAAGAAGGGATCGCCTCGGATATGGGTATGGCAATCCCAAAGGAACAGCATGCAAGATGTATTTTTGAGTATATTTATTTCGCCCGCACGGACAGCACGATCGATGGTGTGAATGTCTACCATGCGCGTATCCTGGCAGGAAAAGCGCTGGCGGAGTCCTATCCGGTGGATGCGGACCTTGTGGTGGGCGTGCCGGATTCCGGGCTGGTGGCGGCGAAAGGATATTCCGAGCGTTCGGGTATCCCTTACGGCATGGCATTTCACAAGAACAGCTATGTGGGAAGGACATTTATCAAGCCGAAACAGAGCGACAGGGAGTCCAGTGTGAAAATCAAGCTGAATGTGATACCGGAGGTCGTAAAGGGGAAGAGGATCGTTATGGTGGATGATTCTATTGTCAGAGGCACCACCTGCGCGAATATCATTAAGATGCTGAAAAATGCCGGAGCCGTTGAGGTCCATGTCCGTATCAGCTCCCCGCCGTTCCTGCATCCGTGTTATTTCGGCACGGACGTGCCGTCGGATGAACAGCTGATCGCCCATTCCCATACAACAGAAGAGATCAGGAAAATGATCGGCGCGGATTCTCTCGGATATATGGAGGTCTCAAAGCTGAAAGATATGGCTGGAGATCTGAAATACTGCGATGCCTGCTTTACGGGAAATTATCCGATGGAAGTGCCGGGATGTGATATCAGCCATGCCTTTGAGTAGGTTTGGCAAGAAAGTGTTGCCTGTTGGGAGCGGGAATGTTACTATAATAGACGGACAGATCCCGGTACGCCTGTGAAGCGGAGACGGAAAGAGACCGGCACGTCTGGCGGACACAGGGATCATGAGATAAGTATAGAGGATAAAGGAGATCAGGAATATGTCAAATGACCGTTATGTAAGCCCTCTTTCCGAGCGCTACGCAAGCAGGGAGATGCAGTATATCTTTTCACCGGACAAAAAGTTCCGTACATGGAGAAGACTGTGGATCGCGCTGGCGGAGACGGAGAAGGAGCTTGGACTCAATATCACAGACGAGCAGATCGAGGAGCTCAAAAGCCACGCGGATGATATCAATTATGATGTGGCCCGTGAAAGAGAGAAAGTTGTGCGCCATGATGTAATGTCGCATGTCTATGCTTACGGCGTGCAGTGCCCGAAGGCAAAAGGCATTATCCATCTTGGGGCAACGTCCTGCTATGTAGGGGATAATACAGACATAATCATCATGTCTGAGGCTCTGAAACTGGTGCGTAAGAAGCTGGTCAATGTGATCGCGGAGCTTGCAAAATTTGCGGAGGAACAGAAGGCTCAGCCCACGCTTGCCTTTACGCATTTCCAGCCGGCCCAGCCTACTACGGTAGGAAAAAGAGCGACCCTGTGGATGCAGGAATTTGCCATGGACCTTGAGGATCTGGATTATGTGCTCGGCAGCTTAAAGCTCCTGGGGTCAAAGGGAACGACAGGTACGCAGGCAAGTTTCCTGGAGCTTTTCGACGGCGACCAGGAGAAGATCGACAAGATCGATCCCATGATCGCGGAAAAAATGGGATTCAAAGCGTGCTATCCTGTATCGGGGCAGACATATTCAAGAAAAGTAGATACAAGAGTGCTGAACATTCTTGCCGGGATCGCGGCAAGCGCACACAAGTTTTCAAATGATATCCGTCTGCTTCAGCATTTAAAGGAAGTGGAAGAGCCGTTTGAGAAGACCCAGATCGGATCGTCCGCTATGGCATATAAGAGGAATCCGATGCGCAGCGAGCGTATCGCGTCCCTGTCGCGCTATGTGATGATCGACGCGCTGAATCCTGCAGTGACATCTGCAACACAGTGGTTCGAGAGAACGCTGGACGACTCTGCAAATAAAAGACTCAGCGTTCCGGAAGGATTCCTTGCTATTGACGGTATCCTGGATCTGTGCCTGAATGTGGTAGACGGACTTGTGGTTTATCCGAAGGTGATCGAGAAACGCCTGATGTCCGAGCTTCCGTTTATGGCAACTGAAAATATCATGATGGATGCGGTAAAGGCAGGAGGCGACCGTCAGGAACTCCACGAGAGGATCCGTGAGCTTTCTATGGAAGCCGGAAGGAATGTAAAGGAAAAGGGATTGGAAAATAATCTTTTGGAGCTCATCGCTGCGGATCCGGCGTTTAACCTGAGCCTTGAAGATCTGAAAAAGACCATGGATCCCGCAAAATATGTGGGACGCGCAAAGGAACAGGTAGACGCATACCTGAAAAATGTTATTTACCCGCTGCTCAAAGAAAATGAGGACGAGCTGGGATTGAAGGCAGAGATCAACGTTTAGTACAGGCGGAAAATCTAAGAAAAGCGCAAAGGAATGTTGCAGGGGATTGCGGCATTCCTTTTTCTCTGATACCTTATCCTGGGAAAGCTGATGGAAATTATTTCCACATATAGTTGTGGTGTAGAAAGGAAAGGGATCAAAATGGAGTGGTGTGAAAAGATTTACGGGGGATGGAGAGCGTCAGAAGTATTCCACAGGGTGGAACGGGTAACGGCAGTCCTCATCCTGCTTGTACTTGCTGTTATCGGCATTGAAGACGGGGATGCCGGAAGTTCAGAACTGACCGGCGTATATTCGATTGAGATGAAAACAGGCGCGGCGGGGAGCGCGCTGACG
>USKR01000092.1 GCA_900555215.1 uncultured Ruminococcus sp. | reverse complement strand
GAACACCAGCCTTCCAAGCTGGATACGTGGGTTCGATTCCCATCACCCGCTTTTCCGCTGACAGGCGGAGAGCCTTTGAAAAGGGGATATTTGCATATGAGTCTGTAGCTCAGCTGGATAGAGCAACGGCCTTCTAAGCCGTAGGTCGAGGGTTCGAATCCCCCCAGGCTCGTTATGGTGGGTATGGTGCAGTTGGTTAGCGCGCCAGATTGTGGTTCTGGATATCGTGGGTTCGAGTCCCACTACCCACCCTTTTCTTTTATATTCATACTGGCAGGCAGTGTCAGACATAAGTCTTCGATGGGCTATCGCCAAGCGGTAAGGCACAGGACTTTGACTCCTGCATTCGCTGGTTCGAATCCAGCTAGCCCAGTTTACCTGGGAAGCCGGGAAAGAAAATATGGGCGTGTAGCTCAGGTGGTAGAGCACTTGACTTTTAATCAAGTTGTCCGGGGTTCGAATCCCCGCACGCTCATTTTTATCTGGTTAGAAAAAAGAATTTATTAAAAAGTCAGTGTCGCACGATACTGGCTTTATGTTTTATTTAAAATATAATTATAACAAAAGAAAAGGGTTGTGATTATCCGAGAATATTAAGTTAAAAAAGGAGAAGTGAGGAATTTGGCTGATAAATTAATTAAAAATGTTCGGCTGAGCGATGATGAAAAAAAAGTAATCATCCTCGATCAGGAGAAACTGCCGAATGTGGAAGAATATCTGGAACTTGACACCGCGGAAGACATCTATGAAGCGATATTCAGGCTGAAGGTGAGAGGTGCTCCTGCGATTGGCATCTGTGCGGGATATGGGATTTATGTGCTGGCAAGACAGATCGAAACTGAAGATTTTGATACTTTCTATAAACAATTTAAAGAAAAAAAGGACAATCTGAGCTGGGCACTGAACCGTATGGAACGAGTTGTACTGAATAACCGGGAGAAAACGATTGCTGAGATCAAAGCGCTGCTTCTGGCAGAGAGCCGGAAGATCCAGGAAGAAGATGTAGAGATGTGCAGGGCAATCTCGGAATACGGTCTTTCTCTTTTGAAGGATGGCGATGGAATCCTGACTCACTGTAACGCGGGACCGCTTGCCACATCAAAATACGGAACCGCGCTTGGGCCGCTGCTTCTCGGGAAAGAAAGGGGAATGGAGTTCCATGTATTTGCAGATGAGACGAGACCGCTTCTCCAGGGGGCCAGGCTGACAGCGTATGAACTTCAGAAGGCCGGGGTGGATGTGGCATTGATCTGTGACAATATGGCAGGGCTTGTGATGAAAAATGGCTGGGTCAATGCGTGTCTTGTGGGATGCGACAGGATTGCCGCGAACGGTGACGCGGCGAATAAGATCGGAACCAGCGTGGTTGCGGTGTTAGCGCAGTATTATCATATCCCGTTTTACGTGTTGGGACCTACTTCTACGATTGATATCAATTGTCCGACCGGCGAGGATATTACGATCGAGCTTAGAGATCCTGAAGAGATCAAGAGCAAGTATTACAGAGAGCCATCCACACTTCCGGAGGTGAAGTGCTATAACCCTGCATTTGATGTGACGCCGCATGAACTTATTACGGGAATCGTGACAGAGCATGGGATCATACGCGCGCCGTACAAGGAAAATATTGCTAAGTTGTTCGAAGAACATCCGGAAAAATAAAGAACAGAGAATAAGTATGCCTGCTGATAAAAAGCACATAAGACCGGGACCGTCAGGTCCCGGATTTTCTTTTAGGGTCGAAATGTTAAGGTTCTATGTCTGAGTATTGTACGGGAGCCGAAAACTGTGATAAAATCAAAAAATCAACATATTAAAAAGGTGAGTGACAGGTATGAGTATCCATCGCAGAAAGGAAGAAGGGGAAAGAGACGTGCCGCTTCTTCTTGTTTTAGTACTGACCATAATAGCGGCAGTTTTAGTGTTTGCAGGGGAATGGTCCGGCGGAGCTGTCAGCACGGATGAAAAAAAGGATGGAATATCCGGAGATCTGTCTGTGGCTGCGGATGCACTGGATGAGGCTGAAGAGGCTGCTGCTCTGGAAGAAGAGGAAGAGATCCCCTTTGTGAATATTATGACAGCGGACAGTTCTGATCTGACAATCACATGGGACGGACTGACAGAGGAAGATCTGGCGGAGCTGGATGCCGCTGAGCTGCAGATCCGATCTGCGATAGATGCGTTTGCTGCAGAAGGGTACTCTGCCGGTTTCATGCTCTACGATCTGAACAGCGGGGGCGGGATCAGCTATCATGCAGATGATATGTATTACAGTGCCAGCGCGATCAAGGGACCGTATGTCGCGTGGCTGGCAGAGAGCTATCCTCAGACAATGGATTTTTTATTCGGGACGATCCAAAATACGATCACATGGTCAAGCAATGATGATTATGAGGTGCTTATCACCTCGTATGGCTATACAGAGTTTAATGCCTGGGCAGCAGAAATCGGCTGTGAGAATCTTGCGATAACCGGGGAGTGGTATCCGGCGGTCAACGCGAGAGATTTTTCGAAGCTCTGGTGCCATATGTATGACACCGTAGTGTCGGGAGGGAATCTTTCAAGTATTATAAGCATCTACAGTGATACTTTGTCTTCGGCAATATATGAGACATTAGGCGGGCAATATACAGTATACTCAAAAGGCGGATGGATCGGAGAAGGAGCGGGTACATATTATAATGTGCAGAATGACGCAGGGATTGTGATGAAAGGCAGTCATCCCTATGTCCTCGTTATATTGAGCGATGCGTATGGCAGACTGGACCTTCTGGATAACCTTACAGCGGTGCTGGATGAGACGCATACAGCTCTCACAGAAATCGGAGAAAAAGGCTGAGAGATGTAAAAACAGATCCGGCAGCCATCAAAAAAAGCCGGGATGAAATCACCGGCTGAGAAAAGAGGAAATATATGTGAAAAAGCATTTCTGCTTTATTTGCCTATAATATAACCGGAATTTGTGAGCAATATGTGTTGATTATATAAAAAACAAGTTAATAATTCTAAAAGAACGATAATAGTCAATCATATGAACGTATGCTAAAATGAAAAAGGCAAGACCAAAGTTACGGAGCAGAAGAATGGAATATTTATATAAAAAACTGAAAGATTACTCGGTATCGGATTTTTATGGTTTTCATATGCCGGGACATAAACGCAGTGCCCGGCTGACCGGAGCAGACCTGCCGTATGACATTGATATTACTGAGATCGAGGGCTTTGATGATCTCCACCATGCGGAAGGAATACTGCGGCAGGCGCAGGAACGGGCGGCATCAGTATATCGTGCCGGGGAAACACATTATCTGATCAATGGGAGCACCGTGGGGCTCCTGAGCGCGGTGCTGGGGAGCACCAGACGTGGAGAGCGGATCCTGATGGCGCGCAACTGTCATAAGTCTGTATACAATGCGGTATTGCTCCATGAGCTGGAGCCGGTATATATATATCCCAGACAGCTGGAGGGGACGGAATTGAATGATCAGGTGACACCTCGCGAGGTGGGGCGGCTGCTGGATGAAAATCCGGATATAAAAGTGACTGTCATCACTTCCCCTGCTTATGACGGTGTGGTATCCGATATAAAGGGGATTGCAGATGCTGTCCACAGAAGAGGGGGAATCCTGATCTTGGATGAAGCCCATGGGGCGCATTTTGGTTTTCACCCTCTTTTCCCTGAGAATGGAAATGTGCAGGGCGCGGATATCGTTATACACAGCCTGCATAAGACACTGCCGGCACTGACGCAGACCGCACTTCTGCATATGAACGGAACGCTGGCGGACAGGGAGCGGGTGCGGATGTATCTTCATATGCTTCAGTCCAGCAGCCCATCCTATGTACTGATGGCAGGGATCGATGAATGTATCCGTATGCTGGAAGAAAGAGCCGGAGATGTTTTTCAACAATATACATGGATTTTGGAGAAAACGAGAAACAGTCTGAAGGAACTTAGAAATCTGAAACTTATAGAAGCGGAGATGTATGACATTTCTAAGATTGTGGTGTCTGCAGCAGGTTGCATCGACAAGAAGGAAAATAAAAAGTTTACCGGGAAATATTTATATAATTATTTGAATGAAAAATATTTTCTTCAAATGGAAATGGCAGCAGCTTCTTATATAGTTGCTATGACTTCTCCGGCTGATACCAGGGAAGGAATGAAGCGGTTGGTGTCTGCACTTTACGAGATTGACGGGAAACTTGCAAAATATAATGAAAATGAAAGATTTTCTTCGGAAAAGAACGGGCGTGGCAAGGCGGGGAAAAATGAACAGGTCTGCACGCCGGGACAGGCCATGCACCTGGAAAACAGAGAGCGTATCCCGTTTGAGGAATGCAGGGGAAGAGTTGCATTGGAATATGCCTATATATATCCTCCGGGAATACCGCTGATCGTGCCGGGAGAGAAGGTCTCTGCGGAGACAGCCGGGCTGTTGAGAAGGTACGGCTATGCCGGACTGCGTATTGAGGGAACAAAAAGGAACGGAGAGATTGAGGTGCTGACAGATGGGTAAGATTTATTATGTGATGGGAAAGAGTTCTTCCGGAAAAGATACGATCTATAAAAAACTGTTGGAGCGGCATCCCGGGTTTCGAACGATCGTGCCGTATACTACCCGCCCGATCCGGGAGGGAGAACGCGATGGAGTAGAATATTTTTTTGTGGATGACGAGCGGCTTCGCGATATGCAGGAGTCCGGGCAGGTCATCGAGGTTCGTTCTTATAATACCAGGTGCGGAATATGGACGTATTTTACAGCGGACGACGGTCAGATTGATCTGGATGCGCATGATTATCTTGTGATCGGGACGCTGGTGTCCTACCGGGCGCTCAGAGAATATTTCGGTGAGGAGAAACTCATTCCGGTGTATATTGAGGTTGACGACGGACTGCGCCTGGCAAGGGCAGTGGAGCGTGAACGCAGGCAGGCAGAGCCCAAGTTTTCGGAACTTTGCCGAAGATTCCTGGCAGATGAGGAAGACTTTTCAGAGGAAAACCTGGGCAGGGCGGGGATCACAAGACGCTTCGAAAACAGAGAGCTGGACGAATGCCTGGCCGAAATAGAAGAGTATATCCGAAGTATGGAAGGGGTATGACTTTTGGAAAGAATGTGCTATACTAAAAAAGTCTACCCTTTTACTCGGAAAATGTAGTACAATAGGGTGTATACAGGATCAGGTGATCCGGGTCTTCCCTCAGGGGAAATTCATGTATGGCAGGTGATAGATATGAGTAGTTTTAAAGATGTTGTCGGACACAAAAATATTATAAAATATATCCAGAATGCAGTGACTGCGGATGCAGTTTCCCACGCGTACATCCTGAATGGCGAGAGGGGATCCGGGAAGAAACTGCTCGCCAATCTGTTTGCCATGAGCCTTCAGTGCCAGAACAGGGATGAAGATGGGGATGCATGCGGGAAATGCCAGTCATGCAGACAGGCCCTGGGCGGAAACCAGCCGGATATTATCCGGGTTACCCATGAGAAGCCGAATACGATCAGTGTGGATGATATCCGTGTACAGGTGAATGATGATATTGTCATTCGTCCTTACAGCAGCAAATATAAAGTTTATATTATTGCAGACGCGGATCTCATGAGTGTACAGGCTCAGAATGCGCTCCTTAAAACGATCGAGGAGCCGCCTCAGTATGCAGTGATCATGCTCCTCACTGAGAATGCGGATACACTCCTGCCTACGATAAGATCCAGGTGCGTGATGATGAAGCTGAGAAATATCAAAGACCAGCTTGTGAAGAAGTATCTCATGGAGCATATGGAGATTCCGGATTACAAAGCAGATGTGTGCGTTGCCTTTGCTCAGGGAAATATGGGAAAGGCGATCATGCTCGCGAATTCGGAGTAT
>USKR01000091.1 GCA_900555215.1 uncultured Ruminococcus sp. | reverse complement strand
ATTCACATCTTCACTGTCCTGAAACACGTTCACCCCGCAGCGGTCAAGAGACAGATTAACATGCATTCCCGAGCCGTAAGTCTCGATCCTCGGTTTCGGCATGAAAGTCGCATGCAGACCGTGTCTTTTTGCGATCGTCTTCACAACCAGCTTAAACGTCATCAGATTATCTGCTGTCACGAGCGCTTCATCATAACGAAAATCTATTTCATGCTGAGCGGGTGCGATCTCATGATGGGAAGAAAGGATCTCAAACCCCATTTCTTCCAGAGTAAGCACCATATCGCGTCTCGCATTCTCTCCGAGGTCCAGCGGTCCAACGTCAAAATAGCCGCCCTGCTCATGAGTCAGCGTAGTCGGCAGACCATCCTCGTCCGTATGGAACAGAAAAAACTCGCATTCGGGTCCCGCGTTGAGTGTATATCCCATCTCTGCCGCCCTGGCGATCGCCCGTTTGAGTACAAATCTCGGATCCCCCTCATATGGAGTTCCATCCTGTCTGTACACATCACAGATCATCCTTGCCACTTTGCCCTGCTGCGGTCTCCATGGAAAGATTTCAAACGTACTCAGATCCGGGTAAAGATACATATCCGAATCCAGCTCCCCTGAAAGTCCCTCCAAAGAAGACACGTCAAACATACACCGGTTATCCAGCGCCTTTTCCAGCTGGCTTACCGTCACCGCCATATTCTTCATTGTCCCGAAAATATCCGTAAACTGCAGTCGTATAAATGCGACATCCTCTTCTTCCACCAGCCGCAGGATATCTTCCTTTGTATAATCGTGCATATAAAATAAAACCTCCTTCCATTATGTTTCCGATCTGATTTTCTTTAATTAAGAAGAAAAGGGCGTTCTCCACCTCTGGGAAACGCCCTTGTTTCTTTGCTAATTATATAATCCTGCCATTTAATTGTCAAATCAAATCTGAATTTTCATCCCGCAAATCCTGGATTTTCACCCCGCAATGTATTTGCATGCCGCCAGAGCCGCTACAGCGCCGTCAGCAGCTGCTGTCGTGAGCTGCCTTACCTCCTTTGTACGGCAGTCTCCCGCGGCAAATATCCCCGGCCGGGATGTGATACAGTCTTCTGCCGCCAGGATAAAGCCGTCCGCATCCAGTTTCACCACATCCGCAAAGATTTCATTCTTCGGTATCTGTCCCACCGCGATAAACACGCCGGACACATCCAGCTTGAATTCTTTTCGCGACTTCTTACTGTTCACGATGAGACGTTCCACTGCCTGATCCCCGATGATTTCCTTGACGGTGGCGCTCAGAATAAACTCCACATTTTCTTTTCCCTGAAGACGCTTTACAATGCTGTCCTCACCGCGGAATTCATCTCTGCGGTGGATCAGATAAACTTTGCGGCAATAATTGGAGAGAAATTCCGCATCCTGGAGCGCAGTACTGCCGCCGCCTATCACTGCCACATCTCTGCCGCGGAAGAACATTCCGTCACAGGTAGCACAGTAGGACACCCCTGCCCCTGTCAGCCTCTCTTCATTCGGGATACCCAGATGTCTGTGAGTCACACCGGTCGCCAGGATGACACTGCGGCATGGGTACTCTTTTCCGGCTGTCTCGATAATTTTAACACCGTCCTCTTCCCGGATGCCCGTGACCTGATCCATTGCCGTCTCTGCGCCCAGCTTCACAGCCTGATCCAGCAGATTCATAGAAAATTCGCTGCCGCTCACACTGGCAATCCCCGGATAATTCTCTACATTAGGAGAAGACGTGATCTGTCCTCCAAACACTCCTCCTTCAATAATGATCGTTTTTTTCCCTGCCCGCTGCCCGTAAATGGCAGCTGTCATTCCGGCGGTTCCGCCGCCGATGATTCCGATATCGTACATATATTTCAGCCTTCCTTTTCTGCATAATTTTTTATATTGGACGCATTCGCCAATTTCGTCACTTGACCATCTTTTACGACGATCAGTGTCGGTGCCTGCATGACTCCGTATTTCTCCACAAGCTCCATATTTTCTTCTGCATCGATCAGCTCATAAGGAATATGCGCTTTTTCAAGAGAATTAGTCGCCACACGGCAGTTCGGGCACGTCTTTGTAGTAAAGAGCAATGTCCTTGTCTCGCTGTTGTCCGCCGAAGCTCGGACTGCCTCCTGAACCGCAGCCTGTGTTCTGGGACGCATATGGGAATTTGTGATATCGTACACTTTCCTCTCTTTAAACTCCTGAGTCTTTCCATCATTCCAGTTTTTTACCGGGCGGTAATAGCCTGTGATCCTGCTGTACACCTCCGCCTCCTCGCCGCAGTACGGGCACTTGAACTGTTCGCCTGACAGATATCCGTGATTTTTGCAGATCGAATAGGTGGGTGACATCGTATAATACGGCAGCTTATAGTTCTCCGCAATCTTCCGCACAAGAGACGCGGCTGACTTCCAGTCAGGCAGCTTCTCGCCGAGGAATGTGTGAAACACAGTACCTGATGTATATAACGTCTGAAGTTCATCCTGGATATCCAGGGCTTCAAATACATCATCCGTATATCCCACCGGAAGATGGGAACTGTTCGTATAGTAAGGAGTTCCGTTTTTCTCTGCTGCAGTTATGATATCCGGGAACTGAGCCACATCATGTTTTGCCAGACGGTAAGTCGTAGACTCTGCCGGAGTCGCCTCCAGATTGTAAAGATCGCCATACTCCTCCTGATAATCAGAAAGACGCTCTCTCATATGGTTCAGGACCTCTTTTGTAAATTCCTGAGCTTCCCCGTGAGTCAGATCCTGGCGGAGCCACTTCGCGTTAAGACATGCCTCATTCATGCCGATAAGCCCGATCGTTGAGAAATGGTTCTCAAATGTTCCGAGATATCTCTTTGTATAGGGATAGAGTCCCTCATTCAACAGCTTTGTTATAACTGTTCTCTTAATATGCAGCGATCTTGCAGAAAGATCCATCAGGCGGTCCAGCCTCTTATAAAATTCTTCCTTATTTTCCGACAGATATGCAATCCTAGGCATATTGATCGTCACCACGCCCACGGAACCCGTGCTCTCCCCGCTCCCGAAGAAACCGCCGGATTTCTTGCGCAGCTCCCGCAAGTCAAGGCGAAGGCGGCAGCACATGCTTCGCACGTCGCTCGGCTCCATGTCACTGTTAATATAATTGGAGAAATACGGAGTACCGTATTTTGCCGTCATTTCAAAGAGAAGTCTGTTATTCTCTGTTTCGGACCAGTCGAAGTCACGGGTAATGGAGTAGGTCGGGATCGGATACTGGAAGCCGCGCCCCTCCGCGTCTCCCTCAATCATCGTCTCGATGAACGCCCGGTTGATCATATCCATCTCTTCCTTGCAGTCCCCGTATGTGAAATCCATTTCTCTGCCGCCCACGATCGCGGGGAGGTTTCTCAGATCATCCGGCACGGTCCAGTCCAAGGTAATATTGGTAAACGGAGCCTGAGTCCCCCATCGGGACGGGATGTTAACTCCGTAAATAAAGGATTCGATACATTTCTTTACCTCCGGATATGACAGATTGTCTGTCTTAACAAAAGGCGCGAGATAGGTATCAAATGAAGAAAACGCCTGGGCGCCCGCCCATTCATTCTGCATGATTCCAAGAAAATTCACCATTTGGTTGCAGAGCACACTCAAATGCTTCGCGGGTGCGGAGGTGATCCTCCCGGGAATGCCTCCCAGCCCTTCCTGGATAAGCTGTTTCAGCGACCATCCAGCACAATAGCCGGTGAGCATGGACAGGTCATGGATGTGAATATCCGCATTTTTATGAGCTTTTCCGATTTCTTCATCATAGATCTCAGAAAGCCAGTAATTCGCTGTGATCGCGCCGGAATTGCTAAGGATCAGACCTCCCACAGAGTATGTCACCGTAGAATTTTCCTTCACGCGCCAGTCCGTAACCTTGACATAGCCGTCCACTATCTCCTTATAGTCCAGCAGGGTCGAATTCAGATTTCGGATCTTTTCCCTCTGCTTTCTGTACAGGATATACCCCTTTGCCACATCATCATACCCGGCCTGGATCAGAACAGATTCCACACTGTCCTGGATATCCTCCACAGAGACAAGCCCGTCTTTTATCTTCGGTTCAAATGCAGCCGTCACTTTCAGCGCCAGCATATCTATAATATCCTGATTATAATTTTTCTCCTGCGCTTCAAATGCTTTTCTGATAGCTTCCCCTATCTTTGCCAGATTAAATTCTGTAATTTTCCCGTCTCTTTTTTTGACCTGATACATGATTCCTATCCCCTTCCTTTTTCGAGTTGGCCGCTCAACAGGTGTCTGAATCCATTCTATCACCTTGCGAAAAGGAACGCAAGACAAAAACACCAATATCTAGTATTCCAGTATTTCAAAACATTCTAGATATTGGTGCCTCATCATTTCAGTCTATCCCCCGCAGTTCCGCTGCCGGGATATATTTCCTGACGATTTCAAGGGCTTGTTCCATAATATCTTTTGTATAAGCGCGAAGCCCCGGCTGTATAAGATCTCCGGAGTCTGCAAATCCCTGAAGATAATACCGCGGCGCCCCTTTAAGCCACTTTCCGATTTGTTCAAAATCTTCTCGTTTATGAAACTCTCTAACTACCGTTGTGCGGAATTCAAACGGCACTATGCCCGACATAAGATACTCTGCGCTATTAAAAATATTTGTCATATCATATCCGTCTATTCCGATAGTCATTCCATACTTGCCCGGAGAATTTTTTATATCCATCGCCACATAGTCGATCATCCCGGACTCGATCAAGGTTTTCAGCCGCTCGCTATTGCTTCCGTTCGTATCGAGTTTTACCTCGTACCCCAGATCTTTTATCTTACACATAAAACTGTCAAGTCCCGAAGCCAGCAGCGGTTCTCCCCCGGTAATGCACACACCGTCGAGAACGCCTCTGCGCTTTTTTAAAAAGGACAAAACTTCGTCTTCCGGGATATCGCGCCCAGGATCCACATGAGTCACAAGGGAGGCGTTATGACAGAACGGACAGCGGAAATTACATCCTGAAAGAAAAACCGTGCACGCCACCCTGCCCGGGAAATCCAAAAGAGTTACTTTTTGAAGTCCCTGAATATTCATAATCCCAATCCTCCTGCTGCCCTGCCCAAAGTATAATCATTGCTGCTTTACAGCCGCCGGGATACATCTGCACAGGCGCGCATGGCTTCTATCACCGCGCTTCTGAACCCTTTTTTCTCCAGAATCCGGACCGCCTCAATCGTAGTTCCCGCCGGCGAGCATACCATATCCTTGAGTTCTCCCGGGTGTTTTCCGGTCTCCAATACCATCTTTGCACTGCCATAGACTGCCTGTGCGGCAAATTCATATGCCTGTGTCCTTGGCATCCCCTCCGCTACAGCCGCATCAGCCATCGCTTCGATAAACATAAAAACATATGCCGGCGAGCTGCCGCTGACAGCTACAACAGCATCAATAAGATGTTCAGGTACAAGCTCCACTTTGCCGAACGAATCCAAAATTTTGAGCGCATATGCCTTTTCTTCTTCCGTTACATACTGATTCACGCACGCCGCCGTCATTCCTTCTCCTACCAGTGCAGGTGTATTCGGCATAGTGCGTACAATCTTTACCCTTTTCCCAAACTGTTCCTCAAGCCATGACAAAGTTTTTCCCGGTGCAATGGTAATTACAAGCTGGTCATCTCTTATGCAGTCTCTGATCTCTGCAATAGCATCCGCATAAAACTGCGGTTTCACCGACAGGATCAGCACCTCCGCGGCGGCTGCCTTTCTGTTATCCTCCGTCACTTCGATGCCATAGGTCTCTTTGGCTTTCCGGCGTCCTGCTTCTGAGATGTCCGCTCCTATGATCTGCTCCGGGCGGAAAATTCCTTTTTGGATTATACCTCCCATAATAGCG
>USKR01000090.1 GCA_900555215.1 uncultured Ruminococcus sp. | reverse complement strand
CATAAGCACAGAGTATTTCTTTTTTGTTTCTCTCCGGATCATCGATCACGTATTCCAGCAGTTCACTCAGCATACTGCCCAGTTCTCTCCCGGGCTTCATGCCCAGGTCCATGAGCTCTCTCCCTCCGACCGCCAGCTGTCTCAGAGTGACGCAGTCCCCGTTCAGCAGCGCCTGCTGGTAGAGCTGTCTCATGGCTATGATATTCTCGATCTTCTCTCTTCGTCTGTATGCGCTCTGCGCCTTGGCGTCCGCCATGCGCACCGCGAGATAATAGGGAAACAGCTCTACGCCGATCCGGTTCATCGCGCGCCGCACATTCTTCGGCGTCGCCTCCACGCGGTAATCGTGATAGCACACGAGCCTGGACACTTTTTTCACAGTATCATTGTCGAACTTCAGCCGCCGCATGACCTTTCGGGCGATCTCTTCGCTGACCAGGGCATGGCCCTTAAAGTGGTCCCGCCCATTCTCATCCGTGGTGCGCATCGCCGGTTTCCCCATGTCGTGGAACAGCATGGTAAGACGGAGGATCTTATCTCTCTTTACATTCTTCATGGCATGCAGTGTATGCTGCGCCACATCGTACTTGTGGTGGGGCGTATTCTGCTCCACACCGGTCATGGCATCCCACTCCGGAAGGATCACCTTTGTGATCCCCAGCTCACAGGCGTCCTGGATCCGCTCCGGATGCGGAGAAACGAGGAGCTTGACGAGCTCTGCCTGTATCCTCTCCGCGCTGATCTTTTCCAGCGTGGGCGCAAGCTCCCTGACCGCATCCGCAGTCTCCGTCTCTATGGGGAAATTAAGCTGCGCCGAAAAGCGCACCGCCCGAAGGATCCTCAGCGCATCCTCCGAGAAACGCTCTCTCGGGTCTCCCACGCATCGGATCAGATGGTGGTTCAAATCCTTCATCCCCCCGAATACATCCACAAGCCGCACTTCATCATTATAAGCCATTGCATTGATCGTAAAATCTCTGCGCTGCAGATCCTCTTCCAGACGGCTTGTGAACCGTACTTCTTTGGGATGCCTGCTGTCTTCGTATGCCCCGTCTACCCGGTAAGTTGTCACTTCAAAGGAATCCTTCCCGATAAGGACTGTAACTGTTCCATGTTCGATCCCTGTATCCACAGTCCTGCGAAAAAGTTTCTTAATTTCTTCCGGACGGGCAGATGTAGTGATATCCCAGTCCTCCGGTCTTCTCGCCAGGATAGAATCCCGCACGCATCCGCCGACCGCAAACGCCTCATACCCGTGGAGCTGGAGGTTATTAATAATCATCATCACTTTCCTTGGCAATGCTATTTTCATGAGTAAACTACCCTCTTTGCTATCTCTTCTTCTCTCTTATGACAGGTAAATATTATAACCTGTTTTCCCTGAGTGCTCAACCATTTTAATGCTGACTCCAGCCTTTTATCATCATAAAAGGCAAATACGTCGTCCAGGATCAGCGGTACGGGTTCTTCCAGCAGCATGTCCGCCGCTGCCAGACGAACAGCAAGATAAAGCTGTTCGATCGTCCCCCGGCTCAAACGCTCTGCCGGAATATTTCTGGTTCCGTCCCAGACAGAGAGATGCCTGTCCCTGCTGATCCGAAGCGACCGATACGCTCCGTCTGTGAAAGCGGCAAAAATCTCGGACGCCCGTCTGTTAAGGATTCCGGATGTCTGATCCCCCATCTCTGCCGCCGCTTTCTTCAGAGTCTCCTCCGCCAGCGCAAGTGCCTGCTGACGTCTGCGCAGCATCTTCAATGTATCACTGTCTTCATACTCCTCACACTGTTCCCGCAGATTTGCGCATCGGATCTCCTTTTCTTTCCATGCTGAACGAATGTGATCCATCTCTCCCTGCAGTCTTCTTGCCTCAGCCTGCATCTGCGCATCCGGTTGTTTCGGTTGTTTCGTTTTATCATTTTGACGCGCCGCCTCTGCTTTCACTCCACGGCGTTTTGCTTTAACCGCCCCCGCGGCGCCGGCAGCCAGAAGAAGCACGCCGGCTGCGGCCACCACAGCCGCAATTCCTGCAAAAGGCACTGAGGAAAGAGGCTGGACCGCGTTTTCCAGAAACACACTCCACATAAATCCCGCCGCACCGGCCAGTATTCCCACGATTCCCATGCAGATCAGATTACGGGCTCCGGGCATGCAGCCCTCAGCCTCTTCCGATTCCATATCCGGGATTCCGTCAGACTGTCTCTCTTCGAACATCCTGTTCCTCTCTGTCTCTCCCAGTTTTTTCAGACGCGCTTTCTTTTCTTCATATTCTTCCTGCAGCGCCCCCATATCTCGTTCCAGATATCTGCATTCCATGCGGAGCCGCCCCTGTCCGGTTTCCCTCGCGGTCTCCTGTTCCCTTACTTCCCGCTCCGCACCGTGCTGCTTTTCTCTCAGTAGACGTAATGCGGCAGCAATATCAATTTCTCCGCTCCCGCTCTCAAAATAGTTAGCCGCACGATTTTCCAGAGCCTCATAAAGTTCCTGTCCCGGACGCGCCTGAAGCTGCCCTACGGATACCGTACTGTCAAAAAGCGCTGCGGACAGTCCCCCCAGCAGCATATCCAGATCTCCGTGCTCCAGGGACAATTCTTCTCCGTCATCCTCACAGACCAGCGATGCCTGCTGCGCCGCCCGGGCAAAACTGCGCTCCAGCCTGAAATTACGCCCGCCGCATGTAAATCTCATGACCCCGGCATAATATCCCGGATTTTCCCACGGCTCGCAGCGCGTAAACGCATCCTTAGCAGCAGCGCGCCCGCGCCCCCGTTCCAGACCGAAAAGCATGGCACGGATAAAAGCATGAAGGGTGGATTTCCCAAATTCATTCTCCCCGGATATGACCTGCACGCCATCCTCCAGATAAAAATGGCGTTCTGTAAATTTCCCGAAATTCTTGATATATAATTCTCTGATGACCATGCCCGTTCCCTTTCTTCCGCCTTTCACGGCAGTTCCTCCGCCTCATTCCCTGCCTGCCAGTATAGCGTCAATCCCCTCGCAGAGCGCCTCATACTCAAGACTGTCTTCCTTACAGCCTGCGAACCGGGAGATATACCGCCCGAGAATATTATCTCTGTTTTCCTCCCAAAGCTGCGCGATATCATACGCGGGACGGGTTTCATCAACTGCCTCCAATATATTTCCCTCGCCCGCAATTCTTTTCGCATCAAGACTGACATTCACATCTCTTTTCCCATATAGAGTTATCTTGTAAATATTTTTCTTTCCTTTTTCATTTATACATCGCCTTACTTTCTCTCTAATGCTTCCCTCTGTATCGGTTTCCTTTACCTCCAGCTCTACATGTATATACTCTCTTCCGGCACATGGAATCCACTGTGTCTTCACCCCCGCCTCCAAGATTTCTCCTGTAATATACCCATGCAGCCCTGTATCATTCCTGTCCACAGGCTCCAGAGCGCCCGCATAAATAATCCTGTCCTTTTGCAGCGCCTGCGGCTTATGAATATGCCCCAGCGCGATATAGCAGAATCCTGATGCAGACAGGGACTTCATATCGATCGGGATATGCTTCTGATCGCCTCCATGCGCAAGCAGTATCTCTATCGGCTCTGCCCCGGACGGAACCGCTCTGTCATACCGGGGCTCCCTGATCTCCCTGCTGTGATAACTGAACCCATACACAGCTGTACCCAATTCCGGGAAATCAGCATATTCCATAACATTCCCAAAAAGCGGATACACATTGCCGCTCCACTCGAACGTCCGATAATAGGAATCCCGGCGGATATAATCGTGATTTCCCGCTATAAGCACCACCTTCGTGTGAGACAGCCTCGAAAAAAGATAATCCACCTCTTTCAGCTCTCTGAGCAGGGGCTGACGATGGAACAGATCTCCGGCTATAAGCAGCAGATCCGTCCGCTCGTCCTCGCATACGCCGAGCACATATTCAAAAGTATCCCACAGTTCCCGTCCTCTGTTCTCACTGTACAGCGGTCCTGCATCCGGCTGAGCGCCCAGATGTACGTCCGCGATATGGATAAATCTCATGCTGCACCTCCTGCCTGTCCGCAACAGCCGACAAAACCCAATTTGTCAAGTCAAATCAGAAAAGGGCGCTACATATGAAATGTCACGCCCTGATAAGTAATTGTGTGCAATTTCCGCAGCAATCGCTTTCTGCATCGGACTATACACATCAATCATAAAGATTACAATTCGCAGTTATTTACTGTCCTCGGGAACGGGATCACATCGCGGATATTAGACATTCCTGTCAGATACATCACACACCGCTCAAATCCAAGTCCGAATCCCGCATGTCTCGTAGAGCCGTACTTCCTCAGGTCAAGATAGAAATCATAATCCTCTTCTTTCAGCCCCAGCTCATTCATACGGTTCAGGAGTTTGTCGTAGTCGTCCTCCCTCTGGCTTCCTCCGATGATCTCGCCGATCCCCGGCACAAGGCAGTCCACTGCTGCGACTGTCTTGCCGTCATCATTCTGCTTCATATAGAATGCTTTGATTTCCTTCGGATAATCCGTGACAAATACAGGGCGCTTATAAATCTGCTCTGTCAGATAACGTTCATGCTCTGTCTGAAGATCGCATCCCCAGGACACCTTATATTCGAATTTATCATTATTTTTTTCCAGAATTTCCACTGCCTCTGTGTATGTCACTCTCGCGAAATCAGATTCCGCCACATTGTTCAGCCTGTCAAGAAGTCCCTTGTCCACAAAGGAATTAAAGAAGTTCATTTCCTCCGGCGCATTCTCAAGCACATAACGGATCACATATTTGAGCATCGCCTCCGCCAGATCCATATCATCCTCCAGATCTGCAAATGCGATCTCAGGCTCGATCATCCAAAATTCAGCGGCATGTCTCGTCGTGTTTGAATTCTCTGCCCGGAATGTAGGACCAAATGTATAGATGCTCCGGAATGCCTGGGCATATGTCTCGCCGTTTAACTGCCCGCTCACGGTCAGGCTGGTCTCTTTCCCGAAGAAATCCTGTGTATAATCCACAGTCCCATCCTCATTCTTTGGTACATTTTCCATATCCAGAGTCGTCACGCGGAACATTTCGCCCGCCCCCTCGCAGTCGCTCCCCGTGATGAGCGGGGTATGCACATACACAAACCCCCTCTCCTGGAAGAATTTGTGGATTGCGTAAGCCGCCAGTGAACGAACGCGGAACACTGCCTGGAATGTATTCGTTCTTGGGCGGAGATGAGAAATTGTTCTGAGATATTCGAAACTATGTCGTTTCTTCTGCAGCGGGTAATCCGGTGCGGAAGCCCCCTCGATCTGCACTTCATCCGCCTGGATCTCGAACGGCTGCTTTGCCTGGGGCGTCGCCACCAGTGTTCCCGTCACAATGACTGCTGCCCCTACATTTAATTTAGATACCTCAGCAAAATTCTCCATCTTGTCATGGTATACAACCTGCAGTGTCTCAAAAAACGAGCCGTCATTTACTACGATAAAACCGAAAGTCTTTGAATCACGGATACTGCGCACCCAGCCGCCGACCGTTACCTTCTGGTCCAGATATTGTTCTCTGTTCTTAAATAATTCCCGAATCGTCGTTAATTCCATATCTAAATAACTCCTCCGTTGTTGATTATCAGTATTGACATTATAACACTGTCCGTCAAGACCGTAAACAAAAATATCTTCTGCCTGCAGGCGTATCCCAGCCCGATGCATACGCATAAAAATAAAATACCGCAGGATCATCCTTTCCGGATGATACCGCGGTATCTCTTCCAAGAGGCGCAGATCGGATTTGAACCGGTGATCAGGGAGTTGCAGTCCCACGCCTTACCACTTGGCTACTGCGCCTTGAGTATGAGCACTTGGCGACCGTCCTTTGGCCGTTTACGTGCGATCCATATCGCCGCCGTCAGCAAGGTTTCCCCAGACTTAC
>USKR01000089.1 GCA_900555215.1 uncultured Ruminococcus sp. | reverse complement strand
GGTTCCAGCCGCGCAGCAAACCTGTTCAACCGTTCAATCTCATCTTCTGCTTCCCTCGGACTCATTTCTTCTCCTGTGTAGGACCGGATCTTAGTCGTAATCTTATTTTGGAAACGTTCGATAATCCCCTCCTCCACATCTTTTAATTCTCTTCCTATATTCACTAATTCGCTGTCAACTGCACTTCGGAATTTCTTCGCCACATTAAGGTCAGTGATCTTGCTGGAAATCGCATTGATCTGAGAGACAATTTGTTCATTATCGCCCTTATTTTTTGCCAGTTCTTTTTTAGTCTCCTCGAAGCATCCCACCTCGTCAAGCTTATGCATAAACGTATCTACAATATTTTTTATCTTTGCGGTTTTCGCATACTTCTGTACATACTGACGGATCGCGGCCTCGACAGAGACTACTCCGGTGTGGATCAACGCCTGCTTATAGATATCGTCATTCTCTTTTGCGATTTCAATTTCCTGCTGCATGTTTTTTCGGATACTGGAAGGAAGTGGCGAAAAACTCTCGAAATGCAGATCTGCATTTCTGTTTAATTTTCTCACTTTCACTTCCGTTTCATCAAGCGTATCTTCATCAAGTTCAACTCCACTGTTTATAAGCCTAATATTCAGAGCCGGAAGAGCTGCCGCTGGAAACAGATTTGGGTTCATAATTCCGTGCTGCTTCAGATACATTCTGATGCGTTCAAGCGTCTGCTCAGTCTCTCCATCTTCCTTCTTTCTGTCATCCATCTTGTTGACAACAAAAATAAACCTGTCTTTCGACTGTTTTCCTCCCACAGACATGCTGTCAGCGACGCGCTGTAAAAGCGCATTGTCATCATCCGATCCAAAAGTCCCCTCCATGATATATAACACAAGTGATTTTGAAGACCTTCCAAGGAATTCACTCTGTACCCTCCTGTGCTCTGGATCCCTTGAGTTATTCGGACCCGGGGTATCGATGAGTACAAGAGAAACGTCTTCAGCCGTAACAAACGGAATATTTCCGTTTGCCTTTATCAGAGAAACCCGTTCCGACTGGTTGAGCCTCTCCATTATCTCTAAAGTCAGATCAGTCTGAGTCTCCAAGAGAGAATTATCTCTATCATATACCTCTGCCTGCCACTTCTCGCTGTCTGTATCTTTGATCCTTGTAATAATTGCCGTACATGCCTCCTGCTTTGACGGCATCAGTTTTTCACCAAGCATTGCATTGATCAGAGTAGACTTTCCTGCGCTCATGGTAGCGACTACACACACTTCAAAATCACTGCTCTTCCGGATCCCGGAGTTCATCGAACGGTCCTTTCCTGATCTCCTCAAACACCTCTTCAATGAGTACCTCTTTATCAGAGGTTTCTTTCGCCGGAATGCGATTCAACTTGACACTGATTCTTCCATCTTTTTCATGTGCCTGAACGAATACTTCGGTCAAATCTTCATAATCGAGAAGTGTTCCATGGAATGTCACATCAAACTCCACATCATTATACTCTTCTACGAGAATATCCGGAAATTCCTCCACCCATTCCTGAAGGCGTGAGCCTTGTTCCGTTTTTTCCCGCAGTTTGCTGTTCTGCGCCAGCGTATTCCCATCTACTGTGATCTCCGTTTCCAGCTTATACGGATTATATTTAATAAATACTTTTTTCATTTTCAATTTCCTCCAAATAGTATTTTTTCCAGGCCGTACAGCCCACATCTTTTGCCCATTTCCGACGGATCTGGTGACGCCTGATCATAATACACAGAGAGATCATACATATTCCTTCTAAACTTCCTGCTAAACAGCATATATTCGTCTTCCTCATCCTCCGTAAGTTCCGCCCCGTAAAATTTTCTTTTAAGGAGATACCCGAAATATGCTGACAGCGGACAGATCATAGGATCTTCATAGCCCAGTTCCGCCAGATCTTTCCTGACTCCCGCGATGCTTTCACTTATACTGTCATCCGCCTGCTTATAATCATCTAATTTATTTATGACAAAAATCATTTTTTCTTTCGGGATATTCTCATGCATCCATTTCAGATAACTAATCTCTTCATCCGTCCCCAGTTTATTTGCATTAAGGATATAGATAACTTTGTCATAATCCTCTGTCTTGAGTGCTTTTTTGGTAATCTCGCCATGCACTCTGTTGACTGCCGAATTTACACCTGGCGTATCAACGATACGAATCCTGCTCTGCCCTGATTCAAAAAGTCGAAAATACAGAGAGGTGTAAATCGACTGCTGCCAGCCCGAAGACCAGATTTGTTCCTTTGAAGCCTCCAGCACCGCACTTCCATTATCCATATGCATGTGATCATCCTCAAAAGGTTTATTAAGGAAATAGCAAAGATTGCCCGTACATGCTTCCTGAGAAGTCCGCGCCGCGTTTTTCCCGATCAGAGCATTAATCAATGTAGATTTGCCGGCACTCATATTGGCAGTCACAACGATCTTTATTTCCTGGCGTTCCAAAAATTCCATATTTTTGTAATACTGTCCCGGCAGATCTTTCAAAAAATAATACTTCTCTTCAAGCCGTCTTTTTACAAGCAGCTCTTCCAAAAAATCATCGATCTTCTTACAGTCGGGATTATCAAGATATTTTTTCAGATATCCTGCTGCCCGTCTGACCTTTTTTTCATCCAGGCTGATAAGCGCTGCATCACATAAAAGCATATAACGATATTTCTTCCTCCATTTTACCGAGCGGGACCCGATAAGTGAAATGATCACTTCATCAGGGTTTTCCTCTGGCTTGTACAAATACGCTTTATGCTTCAGGAGTCGTTCTCTGTATTGCTTCAGCCGAAGCTCTGTGCCCACAGATGGGACTGCTTCCCTTACAATATATTCCATCGCCGAATAATACAACATTTTCAATTTAAATTTTACATGTACCATCGGGTGCTGCTCCAGCGATAATGATGATACAAAATATTGCATGCTGCTTTCCATTCCCCTATCCTCCATACAAAAACATTATAGTACAGCTTCACTGTAATCTCCACAATTTCTATTATACTTTTATACTTTCCTTCATTTTTCTTCCCACTTTTATGCAGCTTATAGCAATCTGTTTTCCCTCATATCTTTTCAATTCTGCTCCCCTGACTCCTGATCCACATATCAATCCCTTCTCCGAACACCTCCGCGCTGATCACCATATAGTCCTTCTCCCGGGAGATGATCTGTGCTGTCGGGATCCGGTCCAGGATAAACTCCGGATCTTCACCGTAGAATTTAAACTTCACTTTCTGAAGTTTCCCGCCATACATGAACTGTACTCTCTTACGAAATTCACCCTCTTCAAAGCGCTGCGCATACGGAACCGAAAAATGCTCATCCAGCACTGTAATACTGGAGATCCTGTCCAGACGGTATATGGTAGGATATATATCATCGGGGTTCTGAAACTCTTTTTCCCTGTCAAGCCCTTCAATAAATGCTGTCATATAAAAATAAAAATCCGAAAACATAATTCCCACAGGTTTGACTTTTCTCTCTACGGTCTCCCTGTTCTTAAGTTTCCTGTACCGGATGAGGATATACTTCTGGTTTTCCACCGCCTGCTCCAGGCTCCATATAAGATCCAGCAGTTTTTTTCCGTGACGCAGCTCGATATAATGATGCATCTCATTCCCCAGGAACATTTCCACCAGCTTCCGGTCTTTTCCATCATTGCACAGACCGCACAGCTTATCGATGATCGGAAATAACTCCTCTTTTACAAAGGCACGGCTTTCCAGCATAATCTTTCCTGCCGCCAGTATTTCTTTTGCGCTCAGCCCGGTATGTTCCTTTGTTTCAAGCCTGTACCCATTCTTGCCCCTGTCAAAAATAATCTCTTGGATTTCTCCGGTTTCACGTCCCTGCTCCTGAAGGTAATTCTGTATATCGGAAATATCCCTTTGGATCGTGCGAAGCGATACTCCATACCGCTCTGCTTCTTCTGTTTTATTAACTACCCTGCCCTCGCTCAGCCTTGAATAGAGAGATAAGATTCTCCCGGCTTTATCTTCCTGCGTATTTTTCATTTCTGACGCCCCCTGTAAATTCGATTCCTGCCCCCATTATAAAACAGTATCCAGCAGCCGGACAATGCATATCTTCCGCCGCAGCCCGGACAATTGCCCGTGAGTCCTCATCAGTTACCATTCAAACGCTTTTTCGTTAAAATTATACGACTTGCATAATTAATTTGCAACGTTATTACGAATAATATTAACGATATAATAAATGTGAGGTGACGTATAAATGTCTGATGTATTAGAACGTATTACTTATTTTCGAATGAAGCGCGGATGGAGCGAATACCAGCTCGCTGAGGAAGCCGGATTAACCCAGTCCACGATTTCATCCTGGTACCGCAAAAACATGGTCCCCTCGATTCCTTCCCTTGAAAAGATCTGCACTGCTTTTGACATCACGCTCTCCCAGTTTTTCGCCACGGAAGATGATCTCTGCTGCGAATTGACTGAAGTCCAGAAAATACTCGTGGAGGAGACCGCAAAGCTCAGCAAAGACCAGCAAACCGCCCTTGTCGCTTTCCTGAAAACTTTGTAGGATGCATTCACAGGCACTCTGTAAATAAACGGACAGCATATATAAAGCCCATAACAAAACCTGCTTCCTCACCGATCGAAGCAGCCGTAAAGACTTTATCACGTATTTTTTCATATTCCCCTTCCGGGATTCTGCCATTTAGATCTCTTATCGCTTCAAGAACAGTTTCCTGTTCCCACAAGCTTACAGCATCTTTTCCCTCTTTTTGGACCTGGTGCGCATAAATCTCCCTAATCTGCTCTTTCATTTTTCCAGACACCTGTATCGTATCCATGCTCCTCTCTGAAATTTTTAGTTTTCTGTATTATAGCAAACCGCATGGACATTTTACGTCCATATGTGACACAGTTTTTATCTTTTCTCACAAAAGTCAGGGTACCGGTCTTTCCGACTGCCGCGTAAAGACCGGTACCCCGACTGCACGTTATTCTATTCTCCAATCTTGCCTGGCTGACATATCCTTATTTGTCACACCGGCTCTCATTCCTCTATCTCCCCCAGCATCCTCAGCGGCTCCTTCCGAAGCACTTTCCCCATATAACCTGCTGAGATCGCCGCTGAAACCGCCAGCAGGACGCCGCCCGTAACGCAGGGCAGGGCCGCGCCCGGCTGTTCCCCTGTCTCCTCGGGATTTGTATTGGCGATCACATTATCGCTGTACATCCTGTCAAATTCCAAGGTATCAGATACTCCCTCGACCGCTTTTCCTGTAGCCAGCCATCCAAACGCACTTCCCGCGGCACACCCGGCTGCGCTTAAGACCAGCATACCCGCCAGTATGGAAACCGCACACTGACGCTTCGTGCGTCCCATCAGCCTTTCCACTGCGATACGTTCTTTCTGTCCGGTAATGAACAGGCTTGAGAAAAAGCACAGGATCAGGACTGCCATCACCCCTCCGCTGAACAGAAAGATCACAGACATAAGCTGCCGGTTCTCCAGACTGTCCTTAAGCTGGGTGTAGCCCATATCATAAAAGCGGATCTCCAGGTCATCAATGCCAAGGGCTTCCCATGCTTCCTGAAATTCTTCCACTGTGCCGTTGGGGATCTGGAAGGACGTATTCGCTCCCTTCATGGGTCCTGCCCCTGCGATATTATCTTTCCAGCAGTTTTCGGGAATCGCTTTCCACGGTATGACCACCTCATTTTCCCCTGCAGTATAGCTCCCCGATCCCTCATCTTCCGCAGTGTAAAGTCCGACGATCTCATATTCCTGCTCGTTAAACACCTGATATACCGATCCTTCCGCATTCAGAATATTCACTGAGGCGTGGCCGCGCGCGCCCAGCATGAAGGCATCTCCCACCGGCCGGGAATAATCTGCATAATAGAGGGGCAAAGTCAGTGTATCCCCGGTTTTCTTCCCGAGCTGCATCGCCAGCTTCTCCGGGATCAGGCAGA
>USKR01000088.1 GCA_900555215.1 uncultured Ruminococcus sp. | reverse complement strand
TGATGCGCTCCTCGATGAGGATCTCCAGGCTCTTGCATGGACAAAGCACGGCTTCCGCACCGGAAATTACAGCACTGTATCCACGGGCGGTGACATCGCCGCAAAAGGAGTCGCCGCAGACATCACCCAGGTCACTCAGGTCCCTTCCTATGATGTAATGAAGATCATCATAGAAAGCCTGCAGTAAAATGTTCCGGGGACAGCTGTCCCGGGAAGCCAGAGACATTGTTTTAAAGATAACGTTCAGAAGGAGGTACATCCTATGTCAGAAATCACACTTGCGGATCTCATGAACTCAAGAGATACAGCCGCCCCGGCCCCGTCTCCTGTGTCTGCGGAAGAACTCAGCAGAGAGATCAATCTTCTCAGCCCGGAAGACCGCGCCCTTGCCGATGAGATCAAATCCCAGATCGATGTGCGGGATTCCCAGATGCTCATGCAGTACGGCTCAGGTGCCAAACAGGATATCGCGGACTTTTCCGGACATATCCTCGGCAGTATCCGCACGAAAGACTCCGGATACGCAGGACAGCTCATGGCTGACCTTGTCACAAATGTAGAGAGCCTGGATTATGACGATCTGGAGAAAGATCCCGGCATCTTCGGCTTATTCCAGAAAGCAGGCGCAAAGGTCAGACGTTTTCTTGCCCAGTATCAAAAACTCGAGGTCAATGTGGACCGCATCGAAGGGAAACTGGAGGAGGCCAGAATGCAGATGCTAAAGGACATCGGCATGTTTGATTCTCTGTACGAAAAAAATCTGGACTACTTCCGCAGACTCCAGGTCTATATCACCGCCGGAGAGGAAAAGCTGGAAGAACTCAGAGAAAAGACGATCCCATCCCTTCGCGCGGAGGCGCAGCAGAGCGGCGACCCTATGCACGCACAGCTTGTCCGCGACTTTGAAGACAGTGTAAATCAGTTTGAGAAAAAGGTCCATGACCTGAAGACGAGCAAGACTATCGCGATCCAGACAGCGCCCCAGATCCGCCTTGTGCAGAATAATGATACGCAGATGGTGGAGAAGATCCAGTCAACAATTGTGAATACGATACCTCTGTGGAAGAGCCAGATGGTGCTCGCTCTCGGCGTGGAACATTCCGCGCAGGCTGCGGAGGCGCAGCGCCAGGTGACGGATATGACGAACGAGCTTCTGAAGAAGAATGCAGAGAAGCTTAAAATGGCGACTGTTGAAACTGCGAAGGCGTCTGAGCGCGGCATCGTAGATATGGATACACTGAAAGCAACGAATGAGTCGCTGATCTCCACTTTGGACGAGGTGATGAATATCCAGAGAGAGGGAAGGGAGAAGAGAGCGGCAGCGGAGACAGAACTCAGGAATATGGAGACAGAGCTGAAAAACAAGCTGCTGCAGATACAGGGCTGAAATTATATAGCAGGCTGTATCGAAAATCTTTTTCGGATTGACAATTCGGCATTAATTCGCTAAAATCACAGTTACGGACAGCGATGAATGGGAATAGTATATATGAAGAAATGCCACAGAGAGGAGGCGGCTGGTGCGAGCCTTCGCAGGAACATATAGAACCGGCCCGGGAGCTTCTGCATGAAAGTGCAGCGTAGAGCCTGCGTTAAGGGCAAAAGAGCGAACCGCGCATGCGGCTTTTCGGATGCGGCTGACCGGCCGTCAGATGAAAAGGAAAATGCAGGCGCAGTTAATTAGGGTGGTACCGCCGGGAAATCCGGTCCCTTGTTTTATGACAGGGACAGAGGATGTCCCGGCGTTTTATTTTACAGAAAAAAGGAGAAGAGAAGATGGCAAAGGAAAAGAAACTGGTACAGTCGATCACTTCCAGAGATGAGGACTTCGCGCAGTGGTATACGGACGTTGTCCGCGAGGCAAAACTGTGTGACTATTCAGGAGTAAAGGGATGCCTGAACTACCTGCCCAACGGTTATGCGCTGTGGGAGAATATCCAGGCCGATCTGGATAAACGTTTTAAGGATACAGGTGTAGAAAATGTTTATCTTCCGGTTCTGATCCCGGAGAGTCTGCTCCAGAAGGAAAAGGACCATATCGAGGGTTTTGCGCCGGAAGTGGCATGGGTGACACATGGCGGTATGGAGCAGCTTCAGGAGAGATTCTGCATCCGTCCGACATCTGAGACTCTGTTCTGCGATGTGTGGAGCAAGACTGTGCAGTCATACCGCGACCTGCCGAAGGTATGGAATCAGTGGTGTTCAGTGCTCCGCTGGGAGAAAACAACAAGACCGTTCCTTCGTTCCAGAGAATTCCTGTGGCAGGAAGGTCATACGATCCACGCCACTTATGAAGAGGCGGAAGAGCGTACAAAGATGATGTGGGAAGTGTATAAGAGCTTCGTTGAGGAAGATCTGGCGATCCCGGTAGTTGCCGGAAGAAAGACAGAGAGCGAGAAATTCGCAGGCGCTCAGGACACATATACAATCGAAGCGCTGATGCATGATGGGCAGGCCCTTCAGTCCGCTACGAGCCACTTCTTCGGAAATGCGTTCCCGGATGCGTTCAATATCAAATATGCGGATAAGAACAATGAGCTGCACAGTGTCTATGAGACTTCATGGGGGTTATCTACAAGAATCATTGGAGCGATCATCATGGTACACGGCGATGACAGCGGTCTGGTGCTTCCGCCGAGAATCGCTCCGGTACAGGTAAGGGTCATCCCGATCGCGCAGCACAAGGAAGGCGTGCTGGACAAGGCGAATGAACTCCTGGATGCATTGAAGGCAGCAGGCTACCGCGCGAAGATCGATGGCTCCGAGAAGAGCCCGGGATGGAAATTCAGCGAGCAGGAGATGCTTGGAATCCCGGCACGTATCGAGATCGGGCCGAAGGATATCGAGAACGGCCAGGTTGTAGTTGTGCGCCGTGATACAAGAGAGAAGATCGTTGTGGCGATCGATGAGATCACGACAAAGCTGGGTGAGATCCTTGAGACGATCCAGAAAGATCTCTATGCGAAGGCAAAAGCATTCCTGGATGACCATATCAGTACTGCGACAACAATGGATGAGATGAAAGAAGCTGTCCAGAATAAGAAGGGCTTTGTCAAGGCAATGTGGTGCGGAGAAGAAGCATGTGAGGATGAGATCAAAGCCCAGACAGGCGGCGTGACATCCAGATGTATTCCTATGGAAGAAGAGCATCTTTCTGATGTGTGCGTGTGCTGCGGCAAACCGGCAAAGCACATGGTATACTGGGGGAGAGCGTACTAAAATCATCTGATACCATTAGAGATTTTTAATAAATGATTCAGCCTTTAAATGAAGGAAAGGGTGCATGTCCTGGAATTTCGTTTGAAGGCTGATTTCAGATTTATTATACCATTAGAAAAGGACGGGAGGGACACCGGAAAATGTACGAATGGGAAAAGATGTTTCAGCAGACTGCCCTTGAAAAAGGGAAAATGGAATATGAAGCGCACCGCGTGACAGAATTAAAGAAAGACGGGGAGAGATACACCGCGGCTGTGTTGGACCAGAAGCGGCATGAGGTGTCCATAACGATGCAGGATGGCAGGCCGAAACGGGGGAAATGCGACTGCCCCGTGGCTAAAGGAAGGCAGCTGTGCGCACATATGGCTGCGCTGCTTTATGTGATAGAAGACGAAAAGAAGCGGCAGGAAAAGACCCGCTTGAAAGAAGAAGAGGAGAAAGAGCGCCGGCGCCTGGCAAGGGAAAAGCGCCAGGAAGTAAAAAAGCGCCGGGAGATTGAGAAACAGCAGCAGGAAGAAGCGAGAAGACGTATGGCTGAAGAGGAAGCTGCCAAAAAAGAGACCAGGAAACGCGCGCAGGAGGAAAAGGAAGCGGCAGAGAAAGCCCGGAAGGCAGAGCGCAGAAGATTGGAGGAGGAAGCGCGCCGCCGGGCGGATGAACGTCAGAGGGAAGAGGAAAAGGAGCGCCTTGCGCAGGAGCAGGAGAGGATCGAAAAGGAGCGGCAGGAACAGATGCGCCTGGCAGAAGAAGAGAAGCAGAAGCGGGAGGAAGAGAAGAACAGCAGATACGCCCTCCTTGGGGAGACGTGGGAAGATGAGGCTGACCAGGATGATTTCAGCATAAGCGACCTGGAACATTACCGGTATTTTGATATCGAAAAGATTCGAAGCTCTGTTCCATTCCCGAAAGACGCGCTGAAAAACGGCAGAAAACTCTTTCGGCAGGGCGCGGTGAAGATCACCAGGGTACGCTCCGGATTTGACAGGGAGGGAGACGTGGTTTTCGGCGAGATATACACGTCTGTGGCAGAAGGACAGACAGAGATCCCGCAGATTATCCAGTTTACGCGTACTGGGGTCCTTAATTCCCGGTGCGGATGCCCGCAGTGTACCCGGAGCTATTATGGATTTTACGCTGGAGGACGGAGGTGCACCTGCAAGTACACCGCCGCTGCCATGGATGCATTGGAACTGTATCTGCAGAATTATAAGATTACAGACGCTACGGATGCAAAAGGCTGGTTTTTGCTGGATGCTTTCGGAGGCGGAGGGCTTCGGGAAGAACAGAATGGTATGGAAACAGGCAGTGAAAAACTGCGGCTGGAAGTAAGGCTTGCCGTGGTCAGGCAGGGACTTGAGGCATCCTTCCGTATTGGAAACAGTAAAATGTATGTGATAAAGAATCTTGGTGAATTTTGCGAAAATGTGCGAAATTGTGCAGATGAGACCTATGGAAAAGCCACCTCTTTCAACCACGCCCGTTCGAATTTTACAGAAGAAGCAAAACTGTGGATCGATTTTATTATAAAGGCGGTCAAGGATGATGAGCAGGCTGTGGAGCGGCTGAGGCAAAGCGGGTACTATTATGAATCGCGGCGGAATTCTGACAAAGCTATCGCATTGTATGGCTGGAGGCTGGACGCCTTCTTTGATACAGCTTCCAAAGCAGGAACGGTTGAGTATGATATGGGAGGAAGAGAAAAAAAGAAATACGCGCCACTAAAAACGAGAGTGAAAAATCCACAGATTGACGTAGATATTTCTGAGATTAAGCTTGACGGGACAAAGGAATTTCACGGTGTTTCCGTGGACATTGCCCTGCCCCGGATGTATTCTGGAGTGAATGCGGACTATTATATGGAGGATGGCTATATGAACCGGACGGATCCGGGATTTTCTGAAAAATTGGGCGTACTGGCGGAACAGGAGGAAAACGGGCATGTAACATTCCGGGTGGGCAGAAATTATCTGAGTACATTTTACTACAACGTACTCCCCCGGCTGAAAGGGATTGCCAGTGTTCATGAGCATTCAGCGGAGAAAATCCGTCAGTACCTTACGCCGGAGGTGAAATTTGCTTTTTATCTGGATGCGGATGCGGGAGAGGTGTTCTGCCGGATATTTGCTGTGTATGCGCACAGAGAATTTTCCCTGGTGGAGACGATGGCGCAGGAGGCGATAGCAGAACCGTACCGGGATGCGGTGAAGGAAGGCAGAGTCCTGGGTGAGGTTTTGGAATGGATGCCATATGTGGATGAGGAGAGGGACGCTTTGTGTACCGGACAGGATGAGGAAGGGGTCTACCGGGTGATGACGGAAGGCGTGGATAAGCTGCTTCAGCTTGGCGAGGTGAGATGCACGGACGGTTTCCGCAGCCGTAGAGTGGTTCGCCGGGTAAAAGCCAGGGTCGGAGTGTCCGTGTCAGAAGGACTCCTGGAGCTGGAAGTATCGGCGGACGGGCTGGAACAAAAAGAACTGGTGGAGATATTGCAGAGCTATCGGACGAAAAAAAGGTATCATCGGCTGAAAGACGGAAGCTTTGTAGGACTGGAAGACGCTTCTCTCGGAACAGTGGATGAACTTACGAAGGCGCTTTCCCTCAGTCCGGCGGACATGATAAAAGGAAAAATGCATCTCCCGCTGTATCGGGCGCTGTATCTCGACCGCATGATCGCCGAGAATGACGGGCTGTACAGCAGGAGAGATGCCCATTTCCGCGAAATGGTCAAAGAGTTTAAGACGATCAATGATTCTGATTTCGAGGAGCCGGCAAGCCTCTCTGATATCCTCCGGAATTATCAGAAGGATGGCTTTAAATGGCTGCGCACACTGGAAGAATGGAACCTCGGGGGGATCCTGGCGGATGACATGGGTCTGGGA
>USKR01000087.1 GCA_900555215.1 uncultured Ruminococcus sp. | reverse complement strand
TGGAGCGGAAACAGGGCCAACTCAAGTTTTAAGAGACGGTCTTTTTCGGGTGGATTAAAAAGTAAGATTGTTTCTTTCATATAATAAATTCTCCTGTAATAAATTCTCCTGAAATTATATTTGCAGTCTTTATTTTAGTGCAAAAGAGCGGAAAAGGGAAGGACTTCCGGGAGGAAAACAGCGGAAACAGGAACAGACAGGAGAAAAATTCATATTTATATTATAGAAAGAATGCGGTTATGCGCGGAGGATGCGGGATGAGGCTTTGCGAATTAAGAGACAAAGAAGTGATCAACATCTGCAGCGGAAGGCGTCTCGGCTGTATTGTGGATGTGGAGATCAATGTCTGTAACGGAGAAGTGGAGGCGGTGATCATCCCGGGACCGGGAAAGATCTGCGGATTCCTCGGGACAGACTGCGAATATGTGATCCCGTTTGCGTGTATCAGGAAGATAGGACCGGATATCGTGATCGTGGAAATACAGGAAGAAAAGTTTTTGCAAAAGTTTTAACGATTGTGTATAATGAACGCAGATTGCAGAATAAGACCGAGATCAATGCGGAGAAAGGCGGAAAAAATATGAGATGTCCCTATTGCGGCAACCCGGATACAAGAGTGATCGATTCCAGACCGGCGGAGGATAAAAGCTCCATCCGCAGGAGACGTTCCTGCGATGAGTGCGGAAGACGTTTTACGACCTATGAGAAAGTGGAGACTATCCCTCTGATCGTTATTAAGAAAGATAATAACCGCGAACAGTATGAAAGATCTAAGATCGAGCACGGCGTGCTCAGCGCGTGCTATAAGCGCCCGGTTCCGGCTGAGGCGATCCAGAAGACCATCGACGCGATCGAGCTGGAAATCTTTAACCGGGAGGAGAAGGAAATCCCCAGCAGCGTGATCGGGGAGATTGTCATGGACAAGCTGAAAGACCTGGATCCTGTGGCCTATGTCAGATTTGCATCGGTTTACCGGGAATTTAAAGATGCGAATACATTTATGGATGAACTGAAAAAGTTCCTTCAGTAACAGGGCGGAGAGGGAGACATGCGGACCTACAAACTGACCATCGCCTATGACGGAACACGCTATCAGGGGTGGCAGAGACAGGCAAATACAGACCGGACGATCCAGGGAATACTGGAAAAAACCATCGGAGATATGCTCAAAAACTGCGGCGGACTCAGGGAAGGGAGAATGGTTGAGGTAAATGGTTCCGGAAGGACGGATGCCGGAGTTCATGCCAGGGGGCAGACGGCAAGCATTGTGCTGCCCGGACTTGCGGAGGAAGGATTTTTCACGGAAACGGTAAACTCAGCTCTTCCGGCGGATATCCGTATCCTGAACGCAGAGCTTGAAAAGAATGGTTTTCATGCCCGCAGGAGCGCAGTCGGGAAAGCGTATGAATACTATATTGACACAGGGGAAAAGGCGGATGTGTTCACGAGACGCTGCTGTTATCATTACCCGCATGAGCTGGATCTTGACAGGATGAGAGAGGCGGCTGGATATCTGACCGGTACTCATGAGTTCGGCGGGTATACGGATAAAAAAGATGAGAACTCCACAAAAAGGACGATCTATGATATAATGGTCACCGGACAAGGCAGCAGGGTGACCCTTGAATATAAGGGGACAGGCTTTTTGTATCACATGGTGCGCATACTGACAGGCACGCTCATCGAGGCGGGCACACATCAGCGCTCGGCGGTGAGTGTCCTTGACGCGCTCCAGTCGGGAGACAGGTCCCGGGCAGGTTTTCTTGCTCCGGCCAGAGGACTGTTTCTGAAAGAAGTGTGGTACAGATAGAGACAAACAGGGACAGATACGGACGGATCTGTCCCTCATTCAATCCGGGGACGGATTTAAGGAGGAAATGCATGAAGCTTATATCATGGAATGTAAATGGAATACGGGCGTGTGTCCAGAAGGGATTTCTTGACTTCTTCAGGGAAGCTGACGCGGATATCTTCTGCATCCAGGAGACGAAGATGCAGGAAGGACAGCTCGCACTGGACCTTCCGGGCTATCACCAGTATTGGAACTACGCTGTGAGAAAAGGATATTCGGGGACTGCGGTATTCACCAAGAAGGAACCCATATCCGTGTCTTACGGGATCGGGATTGAAGAGCATGACCAGGAGGGACGCGTTATTACCTGTGAATTTGAAGATTTCTATTTTGTCACAGTATACACTCCGAATTCTCAGAACGAACTGGCGAGGCTGGATTACCGTATGAAGTGGGAAGATGATTTTCGAGCTTACTTGAAAAATCTGGAGAAGAGAAAGCCGGTTATCGTGACCGGGGATATGAATGTGGCGCACAGGGAGATCGACCTGAAGAATCCGAAGACGAACCGGAAAAATGCCGGATTTACGGACGAAGAGCGGCAGAAATTTACTGAACTTCTGGATGCGGGATTTATCGATACGTTCCGGTATTTCTACCCGGATCAGGAGGGAATTTATTCCTGGTGGTCCTACAGATTCAGTGCGCGGGCTAAGAACGCAGGGTGGCGTATTGATTATTTCTGCGTATCCGAGGCGCTTAAGGACAGGCTGGATGACGCAAAGATCCTGACTGATGTCATGGGATCTGACCACTGCCCGGTAGAGCTTGACCTGAAGGACTGAAGATATGGCGGGGCATCATTGAATACAGGAGATCCCGAGTGCAGGAAATAGAAAGACGACAAGATAGAATCAAGAGGAAAGAAGGAATGTAAAATGACAAAAATCGACATTATCTCCGGCTTCCTCGGAGCCGGAAAGACAACATTGATCAAAAAACTGCTTTCAGAGGCATTCAAAGGAGAGCAGGTCGTACTGATCGAAAATGAATTCGGAGAGATTGGTATTGACGGAGGATTCCTTAAAGAATCAGGCATAGAGATCCGGGAGATGAATTCCGGGTGTATCTGCTGCTCTCTGGTAGGTGATTTCGGGAAATCACTGCGTGAGGTAGTTGACACTTATCATCCGGACAGGATCCTTATCGAACCTTCGGGAGTGGGCAAGCTCTCGGATGTGATCAAGGCGGTACAGGATGTACAGGGCGATATCGATGCGGTGCTCAACAGCTTCAGTACAGTCGTGGATGTGACAAAGTGCAGGATCTACCGGAAAAATTTCGGCGAATTTTTCAGCAACCAGATCGAGTATGCCGGTGCGGTGATCTTAAGCCGGACAGATAAGGCGAAGCCGGAGAAGGTGGAGGAAAGTGTGGCGCTGCTGCGCGAGCTCAACAGCAAAGCGCCGTTTATCACGACTCCGATCGCACAGCTCCCGGGAGAGAAGATCCTGGAGACAATGGAATCCGGCAAGACTCTGGAAGAAGAGCTGCTCGATGAGATCATATGCCCTGAGTGCGGGCATCACCATGAGCATGGCGAATGCTGCGGACATGACCACGGGCACGGACATCACCACCACCATGACCACGAGGGGCATCATCATGCAGATGAGGTCTTCACCAGCTGGGGCAGGGAGACGATCCACACATACACAAAGGAGCAGATCTCCGATATCCTCAGGACGCTCGAGGAAGATCATTCTTACGGAAATGTACTGCGTGCCAAAGCTATGGTTGCCGGAGCGGACGGGGAATGGATCTATTTTGACATGGTTCCCGGAGAGCATGAGGTGCGCGCCGGCGCGCCGGAATATACAGGCCGTATCTGCGTGATCGGCGCGGAACTGGCGGAGGAGAAGCTGGCAGAGCTGTTCGGGCTTGCATAGGCTCTGAGAAGACGGGATATGGCATAACCTGAAAGAATGGATAAGACGAGGAGAGATCATATATGGAAGAACCAAATGTAATGGTCTATTTGATGACCGGATTCCTGGACAGCGGTAAGACGCAGTTCCTTAACTTTACCCTGAAGCAGGACTATTTCCAGATTGACGGCAAGACGCTCCTTATCCTCTGTGAAGAGGGAGAGGAAGAGTATGCTCCTATGGAAATGCTGAAATATGGCGTTGTGATCGAGCGGGTGGAAGATCAGGAAGACCTGACGGAAGAATGGCTGGAGGAGATGGACAGGAAGCATGAGCCGGACCGTGTTGTGGTCGAGTACAACGGCATGTGGAAGGTAAGTGATTTTGAAGCCCTCACGCTTCCGGAAGGCTGGGCGATCGAACAGAAGCTCACCACAGTGGACGCCAGCACTTTCCAGATGTATCTGACAAACTTAAAGCCGCTCTTCGTGGAGATGGTCAGGGATGCGGAACTGGTTCTGTTCAACCGATGTGAGGATATCAAGCCGCTCGCCGGATACCGCAGGAGCGTGAAAGTAGTGAGCCCTCAGGCAGAGGTCATCTTTGAAGATGAGAACGGAGAAGTGGAAAATATCTTTGAGGATGATGTTCCATATGACTTGAAAGCGCCGGTGATTGAGATCGCGAAAGAGGATTACGGGATCTGGTATGTAGATATGATGGAAAATCCGGACCGGTATAAGGGGAAAGTAGTGGAATTTACTGCAAAGGTAATAAAACCCAGGTCATTTCCGTCCAAGGTCTTCCTGCCCGGGCGTATGGCAATGACCTGCTGCGCGGATGATACTACATTTCTCGGGTATGTGTGCAAAAGTCCCTATGCCCCGAAGCTGAAACCGGGAGACTGGGTAAAGGTACGGGCAAAGGTCGGTTTTGCCAATGTCTCTGTATACCGGGGCGAAGGCCCTGTCTTGGAGGCGGAGTACATCGAGGAAGCACAGCCCATCGAGGAGCTTGTATACTTTAATTAGGCGGATATGCAAAATGAAGACGGGGCGGACGCGGCCCTGGAGCTCATAGTGATAAATGCCTGCCGGATAGGGCAGGGGGATATGGAAGGAGGACACGGATATGGAAAAGAATTATGATGTGATCGCATTGGGAGAACTGCTGGTAGATTTTACGATGAACGGGCAGAGCAGCCAGGGCAACGGGATGTTCGAGGCATGCCCGGGCGGAGCGCCCTGCAATGTACTGGCGCTTTTGAATAAAATGGGAAAGAAGACCGGATTTGTCGGAAAGGTCGGAAAGGACCAGTTCGGCACAATGCTCAGGGAAACGATCACAGAAGCCGGGATCGATGCATCCCATCTCATGACAGACGATACGGTAAATACAACACTGGCATTTGTGCACACATTCCCGGACGGTGACAGAGAATTTTCGTTTTACCGCAATCCGGGAGCTGACATGATGCTCACAGAGGAGGAAGTGGATCCCGCATTCATCAGCCAGGCGAGGATCTTCCACTTCGGCACACTTTCCATGACGCATGACGGCGTGCGCGCCGCGACAAAGAAAGCAGTGCAGGCGGCAAAGGACGGCGGGTGCCTGATCTCCTTTGACCCGAATTTAAGACCGCCGCTGTGGAGCTCTCTTGACCTTGCGAAAGAGCAGATGGAGTATGGGTTCAGCGTATGCGATATCCTGAAGATCTCTGATAATGAGATCCAGTTTGTGTCCGGAAAAGAAGACTACGATGAGGGGATCGCATATCTTCAGGAGAACTATGATATCCCGCTGATCCTCCTGACTATGGGCAAAGACGGAAGCAGGGCTTACTATAAAGGAATGCGGGTGGAGCGCCCGGGATTTTCCGTACAGACGATCGAGACGACCGGGGCCGGGGATACGTTCGGGGGAAGCTCCCTGAACTATCTCCTGGAGCACGATTTCCATAATCTCACAGAAGAAGAGCTGGGCGAGATGCTTACATTCGCGAATGCGGCGGCAGCCATCGTCACTACGAGGAAAGGGGCGATCAAGGCGATGCCGGAGAGAGAGGAAGTGAATCAGCTCATAGAACAGGGATAAATCTGGAGTTGTGCAGGGTTCTGCGGCTGTAATAACTAAGAAATCCGGGACTATGTTAATTTCAGCACATAGTCCCGGATTTCAAGTTTTTGAAAAGGCGTTCCGCCGTTACCTGAATTTTACAGCCGTCCCGTAAGCGATGACTTCCGCCGCGCCCTGCATGACAGAACTGCTGGCAAATCTCATGCACACGATGGCGTCAGCTCCAAGATTCTGAGCGTCTTCCACCATGCGTGCTTTGACAGGAGCTTTTGCAGCATCTTTGGCAGGGAAAATACCTGTACCT
>USKR01000086.1 GCA_900555215.1 uncultured Ruminococcus sp. | reverse complement strand
GTCCCGCCAAAATATCTGGTGACCACGATGAAGATATCTGTCAGTTCCCTGCCGCGTATCACCTCCAGTATCGGTTTCCCGGCAGTCCCCGCCGGCTCCCCGTCGTCACTCATGCGTTCCTGCCCCGGATTTCTCCCGGTTACATAGGCCCAGCAGTGGTGCCTTGCATCCCAGTACCTCTTTTTTACTTCCTCCAGATGCGCAAACGCCTCTTCTTCTCCTGTGACAGGATATGCCTCTGCGATAAACCGGGATTTCTTTTCCACGATCTCACCGGTGCCTTCCTTATATATTGTACGGTAAAAATCCATTGCGACCTCCTCCGGCGGCGCGGCGCGCCCCTTCCAAACTGATACTACTATACCAGACTGACAAAAAATGCACAATATAAACCGCTGTCTCCGGCATTTTACAATTCTAAACATTCCTAAGAAAATATGAAGATTTTATTTTTTTCTTTATTTGAAACATGATATTTGATATAATCATAAGAGTTGAAAAGGAGGATGTTATTCGTGAATTACGGGAAAAAAAATCTTTCCAGGCGAAAGAAAAGTATTTCTTCAAAAAAGAAGATGAAACAGAAACGTGTGGGCGTCCGCTTTTTTAAAGCTCTCATCATCTGTATTCTCCTTCTGGCAGTTATATGCGTCATCGGAGGTGCGATCTTTGTCAAAAAGATCATTGATGATACTCCCGCCGTCTCAGCGGATGATATTAAGCCTAAAGGATTTACGACCACTATCGTGGACCAGAACGGAACCGTGATCGATACGCTGAAGGATTCCGACTCTAACCGTGTCTATAAGACTTATGAGGAGATCACGGCAAATTCGAAGTTCCTTCCACATGCATTTGTGGCGATCGAGGACGAACGTTTTTACGAGCACAACGGCATTGATATCCAGGGTATCATCCGTGCAGGTCTTGTTGGTATTGCCAACGGCTTTGACTTTACCGAAGGAGCCAGCACCCTCACCCAGCAGCTTATCAAAAACAATATATTCCCAGGCTTTGTCAATGAGAATACGTTTTTTGACCGGGTGGAACGCAAGCTTCAGGAGCAGTATCTTGCACTGGCGTTTGAGAAAGAAATGAGCAAAGAAGAGATTCTTGAAGCGTATATGAATACGATCAATTTAGGGCAGGGATGCCTCGGAGTGCAGACTGCGTCCACAAGATATTTCAACAAAGATGTGGCGGACCTGACGCTCTCTGAGTGCGCGGTCATTGCAGCGATCACTCAGAACCCGACCAAGTATGATCCGGTGACCAACCCTGAAGAAAATGCAAACAGGCGGGAAGAGGTCCTCAACAAAATGCTGGAGCAGGGCTATATCGAGCAGGCTGAGTATGATGAGGCGATGGCAGACGCTGTTTACGATCGGATCCTGCAGACCGCGGCGATCACAGAGGATACGACGCCGTATTCCTACTTCACTGACGCCATGATCGAGGATGTGATCAATGACCTCATGGAGAAAAAAGGGTATACCGAAACCCAGGCATACAATCAGCTGTACAGCAACGGTCTGACGATCAAATCAACTCAGGATCTTGCCATCCAGCAGATCTGTGACGAGGTAGTGGCAGATGAGTCTCTCTATCCGATGACTGAATATGGCGTAGAGTACGCTCTGACGATCCACCGGGCAGATGGCACGGCTGAAAATTACTATACGGAAACACTCGGCGCTTACATCAGCAACACCTACGGCGACGCCAATCCGCTCGTTTTCAGTTCTGAGGATGAAGCGCGCGCCATGGTTGAAGAATATAAAAGCACTCTTGGCATTAATACCGAAGCCGGTGATATTGTAGATGAAAACCTGACAATCACTCTCCAGCCGCAGACTTCTGTTGTCGTCATGGATCAGTATACAGGACAGGTCAAAGCAATCGTTGGCGGACGAGGCGCAAAGACAACCAGCCTTTCTCTGAACAGGGCGACCGATTCTACCAGACAGCCCGGATCATGTTTTAAGGTTCTTTCAACATATGCGCCGGGTCTGAATGAATGCGGTATGACACTTGCAACAACGATCAAGGACGAGCCGTACCGTTACGCCAGCGGCCAGCAGGTCAACAACTGGGACGGCAAATATATCGGTCAGGCAAGAGTCCGCTATGCGATCGAGCATTCCATGAACGTCTGCGCGGTCCGCACTCTGACAGAAACTGTGGGACTTGAAAAAGGCTATCAGTACCTTCAGAAATTCGGTTTTACCACACTGGTAAACAATGATCCTGACTATCCGGGAATGTCAGACGTTGCGCAGTCCACTGCCCTTGGCGGAATCACACGCGGTGTTTACAACATTGAAATGACAGCCGCATATGCAGCAATCGCAAATGGAGGCGTTTACACAGAGCCGATCCTCTATACAGAAATCCTCGACCACGACGGGAATGTACTGATCGATAACTCTGCGCCAGAGACCCATGAAGTAATAAAGGACTCCACAGCATACCTTCTTACAAGCGCTATGGAAGATGTTATCAACAGAGGTACTGGTACAACTGCAAGGCTGAGCAATATGCCGGTAGCAGGAAAAACCGGTACAACGGAAAACAGCACCGACCTTTGGCTTTCCGCTTACACACCGTACTATACGGCTTCTGTATGGGGCGGATATGATGCCAATAAGCACATGGAAAACATGAGCCAGTCATGGCATATGGTCATCTGGAGAAATATCATGCAGCGCATCCACGAAGGACTGGCGTATAAGGATTTTACAGTTCCCTCTTCTGTAGTCCAGAAAACAATCTGTACACAGACAGGTAAACTTGCTGTAGACGGATGCCCGTCACTCACAGAGTATTTTGACAAGGATACTGTTGTGAAAGAAGTCTGCGAGGGACACAAAACCGAAGAACCGGAAGAAACAGAGGACAATACTGACGAAAACACCGACAGCAATAACGGTAACAGCACAGCCACTCCGGGCACACCATCCGACGGCACAGGCGGCAGCGGAGACAACACCGGAGATGGAGATAATACCGGTGGCGGTGATAATACCGGCGGAGGCAATACCGGCGGCGACAGCGGCGGAGGCAATACCGGCGGCGGTGACAGCGGCGGAGGAGGATCCGGAGAGACTACGACTCCCCCCGCGCCTTAAGCCATCGGATTACCCCCTATCGTTAGGCAGCAATAAAACCTATAACAAAGCAGCAGGACCGAATATTCGATCCTGCTGCTTTTTCTTTTTTCTCAATTCTATTCAGCATCAAGCACAAGCTTTGCCGCGCCGCAGATTCCTGCATCATTTCCCAGTTCTGCGAGAACAAATTTTACATTCTTATCGGCAAAGAACGCCCTCTCCATATAGGGCTCTCTGATATACGGGATCAGCACCTCTCCTGCCTTGGATACGCCGCCGCCGATAACAAACACTGCCGGGTCCGCTACTGCCGCAAGATTGGCAAGACCATATCCCAGATATCTTCCGAATACCGCTGCAATCTCTTTTGCAACTTCATCGCCCGCTTTCACTGCATCAAACACATCCTTGGCAGTCACGTCTTCTTTATTCAAGATCGTAGGTCTCATCTCCTGCCCCAGTTTCTGCTTTGCGAGTCTTACGATACCCGTCGCTGACGCATACTGCTCAAGACATCCCCTGTTTCCGCAGCCGCAGCGGTCAGTCTCTTCATAGTTCACACAGAGATGACCGATCTCTCCTCCTGCGCCGTTCTGTCCGACAAGCATCTTCCCGTCAATGATCACGCCGCCTCCTACTCCTGTGCCAAGAGTAACCATGATCATATTCTTCTCGCCCGCGCCGCCTCCTTTCCACATCTCGCCGAGAGCGGCAACATTGGCATCATTTCCGACAGCAGCCGTAAGCCCTGTAAGTTCTCCGAGTTCGCGTCTGACCTCTTTATATTTCCATCCGAGATTTGCGCTTCCGTTAACAACACCGTCAGCTGTCACCGGCGCCGGAACCCCGACTCCGATACCCTTGATATCCTCTTTCGAGATCTGATGTTCCTCGATCTTTTTTTCAACTGAGGCTGCAACATTCGGAAGGATAGCCTTTCCTTCCTCTGACGTGTCTGTTGTAATCTCCCATTTGTCTACGATCGTCCCGTTCTCCTCGAACAGTCCCATCTTCACTGTTGTTCCCCCGATGTCAACTCCAAAACAATACTTCATGGTCTTTCTCTCCTTCCCAGATCTTATTTCATCTTTTTCGCAAGGTTCTCCTGCACTCTCTTATAGAGCTCCTGAGCCGCGTTATATCCCATCTGTTTCTGTCTGTGGTTGACAGCCGCCGACTCTACAATGATCGCCAGATTTCTTCCCGGACGGATCGGAATGCTGTGGCACACAACCTTGTTTCCAAGGAACTCTGTATACTCTTCTTCCAGTCCCAGTCTGTCGTATTCCTTATCTCTGCTCCAATCCTCCAGAGTAATGACCAGATCAATATTCTGCGTCTCTCTGACACTCTGTACACCGAACATGGACTTCACATCCACGATGCCAATGCCTCGCAGTTCGATAAAATGTTTTGTGATATCCGGAGCAGATCCGACCAGTGTCTCATCACTCACCTTCCGGATCTCTACCACATCGTCCGTCACAAGACGATGCCCTCTCTTGATCAGTTCAAGCGCGGCTTCACTCTTTCCTATGCCGCTCTCCCCCATGATCAGAACTCCCACGCCGTATACGTCCACAAGAACGCCGTGAATAGAGATGCAGGGCGCGAGCCTTACGTTCATCCAGCGGATGATCTCCGCAGTAAAATCTGAAGTCTGTTTTGCCGTCTTATACACCGGCACTCCGTGCTGTTTTGCAAGTTCAAGAAAATCATCCTCCGGCTGCATATCCCGGCAGAATACAATGCATGGGATCGGATGCTGCAGAAGCCTGTCATAGATTTCTCTTCTGCGCTCATCCGTGAGAGTTTCTACATATGTGTATTCCACATTTCCTATGATCTGCACCCGATTTGAATCAAAATGGTCAAAGAAACCTGCAAGCTGCAGAGCAGGACGGTTTACATCAGGAATATGCACCTCGGTCTCGCTCGTATCCACTTCGGGCGTGAGATTCTTCAAATCCATTTTTTCAACAATTTCGCTTAATCTGATCCCGTGTCCCATAATCTTCTCCTTTATCTGTCATTTCCTGTCAGAGCGCATTTCTTTTTTGTTTTTCCCGCGCTCATCCCTTCTTTATATCATAACATATTAATGCAAAAACTTGTATACTGATTCAGCGGCTTTTTCATTCATGGACGGGATTTTCGCCAGTTCCTCCACGCTCGCCTCCCTGATCGCGTCCAGGCTCAGATAATGGCGCATAAGCGCCTTTCTCCGGGCCGGACCGATCCCTTCAATGTCATCCAGGATCGAATGTACCTGACCTTTGCTCCTGAGCTGCCTGTGATAGTCGATCGCAAATCTGTGGGCTTCATCCTGTATCCTCGTGATCAGGCGGAATGCCTCAGAAGACCGGTCAATGGGTATCTCCACATTCTGGTAATACAGTCCTCTCGTACGATGATGGTCATCTTTGACCATGCCGCATACCGGTATGTTCAGATGCAGTTCTTCCAATACCTGAAGAGCCACGTTTACCTGGCCCTTTCCTCCGTCCATGAGGATCAGATCAGGAAACACAGTAAATTTCCCCAGTTCCGCATTTTCTTCCCTCTCTCTCAGCCCATGGGTAAAACGCCTGGTCAGCACCTCTCTCATGCTGCCGTAGTCATCCGCTCCCTTGATCCCGCGGATCTTAAATTTACGGTAGTCATTGCGTTTTGGCTTTCCTCTTTCATAGACGATCATAGACCCCACTGACTCAAAGCCATTCGTATTCGATATGTCATAGGCTTCCATTCGGGTGATCTCATCCAGTTCCAGAAGAGCTGCGATTTCTTTCACTGCTCCGATCGTACGTCCCTCTTCCCGCTTCAGCCGCTCTTTATCTTTGCTCAGCACCAGTCTGGCATTCTCAGCCGCCAGTTCCACCAGCTTCTCCTTTGTCCCCTTTTTCGGGATTCTTAAAGACACCTTCTGACCCTTCTTGGATGAGAGCCATGTTTCAATCAGCTCCCGGTCTGCCACCTCTTCCTGGAGCATAAATACCCTGATTGACGGAACCCTGTTCGACAGCTCTATCAAACGTG
>USKR01000085.1 GCA_900555215.1 uncultured Ruminococcus sp. | reverse complement strand
TCTCTTCCGGGGTATCCGGGCGGATGGAGTCCGGCAGGACGGAATAATCACTCTGCGCGCAGACATATGAGACTGCTGCAAGTGCCATGATTTCCCCGTAAGACGAAATTTTGACGTTTTCATTTTCTACAGAATAAGAAAAACTTATGCCGGTTATGACGCCGTTTTTCTCGATGAATTGAAATGCGGGAAGCGGCGCGTATTCTCCGTTCTGATTGATGTAAGGAGTACCCGGTTTTTTCGCCCATCCTGCATGATCGTCCAGATAAAGGGCAGAGTCAGGAATCCCTGCAATGCCGGATGTAATGGAAGGCGGCAGGTTCAGCTGGCGCTCGATGCCGAAGAATTCCTGCGTGTCATTAAAGTTTTCGCAGAACTCTTCCACAGTGATATCTCCCGTGTTGGGCGGGATCGCCGCGTACTGGTTCAGTGTGTCCTGCAGTATGACAGAAAATGGAATGAATGCAATTGTAACGCAGATTCCCAGAGGTAGCCGACCTTTGTTCAGGCTCAGGACAGAGTCCTCTTCCCAGGACAGAGTCTCATCATTTTTACATGCCTTATATGATTTGTACATGCGGATGATCCAATAAATCGGAATGAAAAAACCATAGCCTTTCCGAAGCACGTCCCATGTACGGCGGAGGGCTTCCCGGTAACTAAGCCGTTTCCCGTCGACTGCCGTGACCCGCAGCCCGAAACAGAACTTGCCCGGTGTTGTCCCGGTAAACGTAAGAAACAGAGGCTCGACCAGCAGGACGATAACGTTTGTTATGAACAGGCTGCCAGTCGTGCTCAGGAGCAGGAAAGACAACGAAGCGTCCACGAGGAAATCTTCGCTGATATTAACACCGATCACAAGAGTCAAAAAGGCGCTCCAGAGCAGGCTGTTCAGGGTAAGGTCGATCTCCCGGGCAAAGAACCGGCGCCACGGCGCAGTTACCTTTGATACGGTATCATGTTCAAGTTCCGGTGGAGCGGCATGGCGCGGCATATCCATCAGGTCAAGATAATGCTGGGCGTCAAATGTATTGTAGGTCACATGGTCACGGCACATCTGTTCGCATACATCCTGGCACTGGACCAATCCATTCTGTTCTTCTTTTAAATGTCTGAGATGATTTAAGAGTACGTCTCCAAGATCCTTCTCACCGTTCCCTGCGGCGCGTATATCATCAAGGCTTAAATGGAGAGTCCGAAGAAGCCGGATGCGGTTCAGCGTTTCAAGGTCCTTTTCTGTATAATTTCTGTAGCCGTTTGTATCCCTGGCGGGAGTCAGGAGTCCCTGCGATTCATAGAAGCGGATATTGGCGCGGGTCATTCCTGAAAGGTCTTCGATTTCTTTGATCGTCATAGTAAAACCCCCTTGCTGTATTATTTTATCTGTGCCGAGTATAAGGTGTCAACAAGGTTTACAGTCAAGAGAAACTTTGATTTTTTATACAATAATAATAGAAAACGCACATCTTGAAAAACATGGCTGTTTATCATACAATGAAACAGGAAATGTGGGGAAGGGCAGATATACGGCCGTCCACCACAAGGATATATGATTTCAGGAGGACACATACAATGAATAAACCGGTATTAGTCATCATGGCGGCAGGAATGGGAAGCCGATACGGCGGTCTGAAACAGATCGACCCGGTGGACAAGGAAGGACATATCATCATGGACTTCTCGATCTATGACGCAAAGCGCGCAGGATTTGAGAAAGTAGTTTTTATCATTAAAAAAGAAAATGAAGCAGACTTTAAAGAAGCGGTCGGCAGGCGTATCGAAAAAGTAATGGAAGTGGCGTATGTTTTCCAGGAGCTTGCAAATATCCCGGAAGGATTTGAGATCCCGGAGGGACGTGTGAAGCCGTGGGGCACCGCCCATGCGGTTTTAAGCGCTATCGATGAGATTGACGGTCCTTTCGCAGTTATCAACGCGGATGATTATTACGGACGACACGCATTTCAGACGATCTATGATTACCTTACTACTCATGAGGACGACGATAAATACCGCTACACCATGGTTGGTTACCGGCTGAAAAATACAGTGACAGATAATGGGCATGTGGCAAGAGGAGTGTGCGGGCTGAATGCGGCTAATGAGCTTGTCAATGTGACGGAACGCACCCGGATCGAAAAGAGGAACGGAGGCATCGAGTATTCCGAAGATGACGGACAGACTTGGACAGCTATTGACGGAGATACCCTTGTGTCCATGAATATGTGGGGATTTACGCACAGCATTTTAGATGAAATCAAAGCAGGATTCCCGGCATTTCTGGAAAAAGGGCTGAAAGAGAATCCGCTGTAATGTGACTATTTCCTTCCGGCAGTGGTGAGTGAACTTTTGGAAGAAGCACGCGCCACGGTGAAGGTGCTTGAGTCAGAGGATAAATGGTACGGCGTCACATATAAAGAGGATAAGCCGGTCGTTGTGGCAGCGGTGCAGGCGCTTAAAGATTCGGGCCTGTATCCTCAGAAACTGTGGGACGAACAGTAGATCATGCAACATTTTTACCATAAGATGAACTAAAAATATAAAGAATTTCCGAAAGCTCCGTGCTATAATGTGCACAGAAAGAAACAAAGAGACCGCTGTGCACGGCAGGGATTCACAGAATCAGGTAAGGAGGAAAACAATATGTCCATCTTAGTAACCGGAGGCGCCGGATTCATCGGAAGCCATACATGTGTTGAACTTTTAAATGCGGGTTATGACGTTGCAGTTGTTGATAACCTGTATAACGCGTCAGAAAAAGCTATTGAAAGAGTAAAGCAGATCACAGGAAAGGATCTGAGATTTTATAAAGCAGATATCCGTGACAGAGAGGGCCTAAACGAGGTGTTTGACAAAGAGGATGTGGAATCCGTGATCCATTTCGCAGGGCTTAAGGCAGTGGGAGAGTCCGTGCGGAAACCTCTTGAATACTATGAGAATAACATTGGCGGCACGATCACTCTCTGTGATGTGATGAGAAATCATGGTGTGAAAAACATTATTTTCAGTTCATCCGCCACAGTATATGGAGATCCGGCATTTATCCCGATCACAGAGGAGTGCCCGAAAGGCACATGCACGAATCCGTATGGATGGACAAAATGGATGCTGGAGCAGATCCTGACAGACCTGCACACAGCAGATCCCGAATGGAATGTAGTACTGCTCCGCTACTTCAACCCCATTGGAGCTCACAAAAGCGGGCTGATCGGGGAGGATCCGAAGGGAATCCCGAATAATCTGATGCCGTATATCACACAGGTTGCGATCGGAAAACTTCCATGCCTGGGCGTATTCGGAGATGATTATGATACCCATGACGGAACAGGAGTCCGGGACTATATCCACGTAGTAGACCTTGCTATCGGACATGTGCGCGCGGTGGAGAAACTGAAAGAAAAAGCCGGCGTATCTGTCTACAACCTGGGAACAGGAAACGGGTATTCGGTACTCGATATGGTAAAAGCATTCAGCAAAGCGTGCGGAAAAGAGATACCCTATGAGATCAAGCCGCGCCGGGCAGGTGATATCGCGACATGCTACTGTGATGCCACAAAAGCGAAAGAAGAACTTCACTGGACGGCAGAACGCGGCTTGGATGAAATGTGCGAAGACTCCTGGAGATGGCAGAGCCAGAATCCGAACGGATATGCGGATTAAATCTGCATTTGGATGTGAAGACGGACGTTTTCAGACCGTCCGTCTTCACACACAAATCCAGATTTAGAGCTCCTGCAGTCCGGAGATATCGCTGTCGATGACGAGGGAGTAGTTGGTGTAATATACCACGAACCCCGGTTTCCCTCCCTTTGGTTTTTTCACATGTTTTTTCTCCACATAGTCGATTTCGACTTTTTCACTGCCTCTCATGCTGGAATAATATGCCGCCAGGCGCCCGGCTTCCTCGAAAGTGCGGTCCGGCAGTTCTTCTCCGTTTGTCTTGACGATGACATGGGAGCCGGGAGCCTGCTTCGCATGGAACCACCAGTCATTCCCGGAAGCAAAGTTAAAGGTCAGTTCATCGTTTTGCAGATTGTTTTTCCCCACATAGATATGATAGCCGTCGCTGGAAATGTAATGGAGAGGCGTGTTTTTGACCTTTACTTTTTTACGTACTGTTTTTCGTTTGATATATCCGGATTCGGCAAGCTCTTCTTTGATCCCGGCGAGATCGTCTTCTGTAAGGGCAATGTCTAGCGATGTCTGGATGGATTCCAGATAAGTGATGTCATCCTTTGTTTCTTTGCATAATTCAGACAGTGCTTCAAAGGTCCTTTTCTGTTTATTATATTTTGCAAAATAGCGCTGGGCATTTTCCAGGGGCGTCTTTGCGGGATCCAGCGGAATCGTGATCATTTCATTCGTATAGTAGTTTAGCGCCTCCATCTGACTGGCCCCTTCAGCTGTATTGTAGCCGTAGGTGTTGATGAGTTCTCCGTAGACCTTATATTTATCCCGTCCCTCCGTGTCTTTGAGCTGGCGGAGCTGGAGATCGTATTTTTTGCGGTTTCGTTCCAGCGCAGTCTGGACGATATGGCGCAGGTCCGCTGATTTCTGGCGGATGCGGGTGAGGCGGCTCCGGGCGGAGTAGTAGGTCTTAAGCACTTCGGATATGGAAGAAAACTCCTGCCGCGTATACCCGGATAAATGTGTGAGCGGAAGGGCGGAAAATTCCTTTGGTTCATGTCCGTCATAGTAGATGGAAGGGGAAAAGTCCGCTTCCTTTACAGCGGAAAGATAGATCTCAAACTGCGTATACAGATGGAAGAGGATATCTTCGGAGTATTCTCTCGCAGGGATGGAAGAATCCAGCCCTGCGAGGGAGCAGATCTCTTCTGCCGTGACAGGACTGATCCCGGTAAAGCTTGTATAGAGAGCTTTTGAGACGGGAGCGGGTTTCCCCGTCAGAAGCGCGGCGAAATTTTCCCGGGATACGGTCAAAGGATCTGCTTTGTGCATGGTATCCGGTATAAAGTATTCCCGTCCCGGCAGCACCTCGCGCACAGAGCTCATCTGCGCGGAGACATGTTTAATGCTGTCGATGATCCTGCCGTCTTCTGTACAGAAGATGATATTACTGTGTTTTCCCATGATCTCTACGATCAGGAGTTTCCGACACAGATCCCCCATCTCGTCCAGATGCTCGATGGTAAAGCGGATGATACGCTCCAGTTTCGGCTGCGAGATATCCGTGATCCGCCCGTTTCCAATATGCTTCCTGAGAAGCATGCAGAAGTTTGGCGCAGACATGGGCGCGGGTTTGTTTACGTCAGTCAGGTATACCAGCGGGAGAGAAGCGTCTGCGCAGATCAAAAGGCGTTTCTGTCCCTCTGGTGTCTTCACGGTGATCAGAAGCTCGTCCGGCTCAGGCTGGACGATGCGGGCGATCCTTCCGTTTAACAGTTCTTTTCTCAATTCGTGGACAAGGTCTGCCACGACGATTCCGTCAAATGCCATAAGTAATTCTCCTTTATTGTCATACGGATTAGTATAGCATAATCAGAAAAAAGAAAAAAGGTCTGCATTTTTGATAAAGAGCTTTTAAATTAGGTGCCGAAAGCATTGACCATTTGCAGAGGGAAGCGTTATAATACTTTAGATCGCACATCGCACAGAGACGCGTGTGTGCAGTATATGGAAAGGCAGATTTCCATAAAAAGTAAACAGCAGAGGATGAGAACATGATAAAGAGCATGACCGGATTCGGCAGATGTGAAATACAGAAAGAATCCAGAAAATTTACAGTAGAATTAAAGAGCGTAAATCACCGCTACCTCGATGTGAATATCCGGATGCCGAAGAAACTGAACTTTTTTGAGACGGCGATCAGGACACTTTTAAAGGCATATGCGAACAGGGGCAAAATAGATATTTTTATCACCTATGAAGATATCTCGCAGGCTCAGGTTTCAGTAAAATATAATGCGGCTCTTGCGGCAGAGTATCTGAAATATCTGCGGCAGATGGAAGAAGAGTTCGGACTGGAAAATGATGTCCGTGTTTCTACGCTTTCCCGCTATCCCGAGGTGTTTACCATGGAGGAGCAGAGTGAGGATGAGGAGGAGCTGTGGAACGGTCTGAAGGAGGCTCTGGAAGGTGCGTTCGGGCAGTTTGTAGAAACGAGAAAGGCAGAGGGGGAAAATCTGAAGAAAGATATCCTCTC
>USKR01000084.1 GCA_900555215.1 uncultured Ruminococcus sp. | reverse complement strand
CATCAAGAACGCGTTGTTTAAAGTCATCAAAGTGTCCAGCGCTTCCGAGCTCGGGAACCACATCGTAGTACAGGGAGGAACCTTTTATAATAATGCAGTTCTGCGCAGCTTTGAGAAGATCGCGGACTGCGAGGCCATCCGCCCGGATATCGCCGGGATCATGGGTGCATTCGGTGCAGCACTTATCGCACGCGAGCGGTATACGGACTGCGAGGGCACGACCATGCTCTCCATTGAGGATATCAAAAATCTGGAATACTCTACCACCATGACAAAATGCCGCGGCTGTACCAATACGTGCCGTCTGACTATCAACCATTTCAGCGGCGGACGTAAGTTTATCACCGGCAACCGGTGTGAGCACGGTCTCGGCAAGGAGAAATCCAAAAACACCATGCCGAACCTGTTTGACTACAAGTTCCACCGCTACTTTGATTATGAGCCGCTCTCCGAGGAAGAGGCAAAACGCGGCGTCATCGGTATCCCGCGCGTGCTGAACATGTATGAAAACTATCCGTTCTGGTTTACGTTCTTCACGAAACTGGGCTTCCGGGTAGTGCTCTCTCCGGCCTCTACAAGAAAGATATACGAGCTGGGCATCGAGTCCATCCCAAGCGAGTCCGAATGTTATCCGGCGAAACTGGCGCACGGCCATGTACAGTGGCTGATCAACAAAGGCGTGAAGCACATCTTCTATCCGTCCATTCCCTATGAGCGGAATGAATTTGAAGAGGCGAACAACCACTACAACTGCCCCATCGTCACCTCCTACCCGGAGAACATTAAAAATAATATGGATCCGATCGTACATGGCGAGGTGGATTTCATCCATCCGTTCCTGTCCCTCCAGAGCGAGGAGACAATCTCCTACCGTCTGATCGAAGAGCTCGGCAAAAAGTTCTCCCTTTCTGACAGTGAGATCAGGGCAGCCGTTCATGATGCCTGGAATGAGCTCGCCGCCTGCCGCGAAGATATGCGCAGGAAGGGAGAAGAAACTATCAAATTCCTGAATGACACAGGGAACCGCGGGATCGTCCTCGCCGGACGTCCTTACCATATTGATCCTGAAGTACACCACGGTCTCCCGGAGATGATCAACTCCTATAATATCGCCGTGCTGACTGAGGATTCAGTGTCCCACCTCCATCAGGTTGAGCGTCCGTTGAATGTCATGGACCAGTGGATGTACCACTCCCGCCTGTATGCCGCGGCAAATTATGTAAAGACAACAGAGAACCTGGATCTGATCCAGCTCAACTCCTTTGGCTGCGGTCTGGACGCCGTGACCACGGACCAGGTGGCGGAGATCCTGACGAATTCCGACAAGATCTACACCACACTGAAGATCGATGAGGTGAATAACCTGGGAGCTGCCCGGATCCGCGTGCGTTCTCTTCTTGCCGCAATCCGGGTAAGAGAGCAGAAAAAGGCAGAAAGGACCATTCGCCCGGCTTCCATTGAAAAAGTGCCATTCACGAAAGAGATGCGCAAGACCCATACTATTCTCTGCCCGCAGATGTCTCCGATCCACTTCGAACTGCTGGAGCCTGCGTTTAAGGCGGCAGGATACAAGATTGAAGTGCTGCCGAACGACAACCGTCAGGCAGTGGACATGGGATTAAAATATGTGAACAACGACGCCTGCTATCCGTCCCTTATCGTGGTCGGACAGATCATGGACGCCATCCTGTCCGGTCAGTACGATACAGACCATCTTGCGGTCATCATCAGCCAGACAGGCGGCGGATGCCGTGCGTCCAATTATATCGGCTTTATCCGCCGCGCGCTGAAAAAAGCAGGATATGCACATATCCCTGTCATCTCCATCAACTTGAGCGGACTGGAGGCGAGCCCGGGATTCAAGATCACACTGCCGCTCGCTGTCCGCATTGCCTATGCAGCAGTGTTTGGCGATATTTTCATGAAATGTGTTTACCGGATGCGTCCTTATGAGGCAGTGCCGGGCACGACCAACGCGATCCACCGCAAATGGGTGGACGTGTGCCAGAAATTTGTATCCGAGGGATATCCGTCGCGGAAAAAATTCAAAAAACTCTGCCGCGACATCATCAATGATTTTGACAACATAGAGACGCTTGACATCAAAAAGCCGCGCGTAGGCGTGGTAGGTGAGATCCTCGTAAAATTCCTTCCGGCGGCGAATAATCACCTCGTGGATTTGCTTGAGGCAGAGGGCGCAGAGGCAGTTGTTCCCGATCTGATCGACTTTATGCAGTACTGTTTCTACAACCAGAATTTCAAAGTGTCTCACCTTGGATTCAAAAAGTCAAAAGCACTGATCGGCAACCTGGGCATCAAAGCAGTGGAATGGCTGCGCGCTCCTGCAACAAAGGCCTTTGCCGAGAGTAAACATTTTGATCCTCCGGCGCACATAGAGGATCTGGCGAAAATGGCATCCGAGATCGTATCCATCGGAAACCAGACCGGAGAGGGCTGGTTCCTGACCGGAGAGATGCTTGAACTGATCCACAGCGGCGCAGGCAATATCGTTTGTACCCAGCCGTTCGCCTGCCTGCCGAACCATGTGGTCGGTAAAGGCGTCATCAAAGAACTGAGAAGGCTTCACCCGCAGTCCAATATCGTTGCGATCGACTTCGACCCGGGCGCAAGTGAAGTAAACCAGCTTAACAGGATCAAGCTGATGCTTTCCACGGCATTTAAGAATCTGGAAGCACAGAAATAAAAGACAGAAACAGCCCCCGGATCTATGGGTTTAAAGATTCATAGACCCGGGGGCTGCTTTTTTGATATTCATACCTTTGATTTCGGGATAAACTCCAGCAGGTTTTACACTCCGCTCGCCCCATAGTTTGCCAGCACTCTTGCGGAAGGATCGTCCACGTCACAGCCCTCCCACTCTTTGTTCGGCATCCAGAAGTCCGCGATCATCTGAGACTGTCCCGGATAATATTTCTCAAAAAGCTCTCTATACATCAGTGATTCCTTTGTAAACGGAGCTGCATGTTCATACTGTGCTGCCTTTCTCCGAAATTCCTCATCCGTATACAGTGTCTCTGCATACTCTTTCAGATCATCTACCATTGAATGTCCGACCGCATCTGAGAAAGCCGCCTTCTCTCTCATGAGAATGTCATAAGGCAGATAGTCTCCTTCAAACGCGTGTCGGAGCAGATATTTCCCTTTGTTGTACACATTCATCTTCATCGCCGGATCCAGGCTCATCACATAAGAAACAAAGTCCAGATCCCCGAACGGCACTCTTGCCTCCATGGAATGCACACTGATACACCGGTCCGCCCGCAGCACGTCATACATGTGGAGCTCATGGACGCGCTTCACGGATTCTGCCTGAAACGCCTCTGCAGACGGCGCAAAATCCGTATATTTATATCCGAAGAGCTCGTCTGATATCTCTCCTGTCAGGAGGACACGGACATCCGTCGTCTCATGGATCGCCTTACAGATCAGATACATTCCGACAGACGCACGGATCGTAGTGATATCAAATGTGCCGAGAGCCTTGATAACCTCCTCAAGTGCGGAAAGCACCTGTTCTCTCGTAATGATGACTTCCGTATGTTCGCTTCCGATATAGTCTGCTACTTCTTTCGCATATTTCAGGTCAATGGCATCCTTATCCATACCAATGGCAAAGGTACGGATGGGCTTTTTCAGAATTTTTGCAGACACAGCGCAAACAAGGGAAGAATCCAGCCCTCCGCTCAGCAGAAATCCAAGTGGAGCATCCGCATCCAGCCTTTTCTCGATGCCGGCTGTCAGTTTCTCCCTAATCTTCCGGCATGCTGTCTCCAGGTCATCCTTGCACACTTCCTTCACCTCTGTGATGTCTCTGTAACAGACAAATTCTCCATCCATATAATAATATCCGGGAGGGAATGGCATGATCCTCTCAGTCAGCCCAACCAGGTCTTTTGCCTCACTGGCGAACAGGATCGCTCCATCCTCGTCATACCCATAATACAGCGGGCGGATTCCGATGGGATCTCTCGCTGCGATATAATCTCCCGTCTCACCGTCATAGATCACAAGAGCATACTCTGCGTCAAGCATGGCAAACATATCTGTTCCGTATTCCTCGTAGAGAGGGAGCAGGATCTCACAATCACTGCCGCTTTCAAAGATATAACCTTTCTTTATAAGCGCTTCTTTGATCCTGCGGAATCCGTATATCTCCCCATTGCACACAACCCATCGGTTTTCCCGGGAAAAAGGCTGCATTCCTGCCCCCGTGAGCCCCATGATAGACAGACGCTGGAACCCCATGATTCCATTGCCCGTCTCGATCACTCTCATATCATCAGGTCCGCGGGACTCCGTGCGCTTAAACCCTTCCATAAACCGCTCCATATCCGCTGTGTCAGAACACCACGTCATAATTGAACACATATTACCATCTCCTCTCATCTCTCGCCAGGAGCGCCTGCACGCATGCACAGAATAAATAAAAAAAGAGAGAACTGTCCCCTGTTATAGGTTACAGCTCCCTTGCTATCTCCTGTCAATGGAATCATTATAGAGCATACTCTGTTTGTATGTCAATCTTTTTTTACACGCCAAGCCGATAAAGATAAAAGCATCCTCCAAACAGCCCAAATATCAGTCCCGCATATCCTCCGGCACAGATCAGATCCGCCAGCATAGTCACCATATCCGCACCTGAAACAGAACAAAAGATCAGACCTGCCGCAACGCCTGCCAGCGTCCACAGCACGATCAGCACGGGCAGAAATATGGATACAGCATGACTGCTGTCCGTATACTTCGTGATCAGTTTCCATAATCCTTTGTACATCATCCATTCCCCCGTTTACGCTATATCTCTGCTTTTGAGTACATTATAATCAGGGGATGTAAATCCTATACGGAAGAAGATGAAAAATCTGTGTAAAAATTATCTTTATAGAATAATAGAACAAACCTCCCCGGGTGTCTCCGCGATCATTGACGCACCCGCTGACGCCAGTTCTTCCCGGCTTCCATATCCGTACAGGACTCCGAGGCTGCGCAATCCTGCCTTTGCTGCACCGATCATGTCATGGGAGCGGTCGCCGATCATAACCGCATCCTTCTTTTCCTCTTCAGAAATCCCACATGAGTCAAGCACATACTCGATCACATCATACTTGTCCGTTCTTCTGCCATCCATACATGCTCCGCCGATAAATTCAAAATATTTTGCAAAATCAAAATGCTCAGCAATCCGTTTCGCGAATTTTTCCGGCTTTGCCGTTGCCATAAGGATACGCACTCCTGCTTCTTTCATCTGTTCCAGCATTTCAGGCACACCGCTGTACACACTGTTCTCAAAAATGCCTTTCTCAGTATAATATTCCCGGTATGCATCTACCATACGTGCGCTCTCCTCCTCATTGAGACCGCACACAGCCTGAAACTGTTCTTTTAGCGGAGGTCCTATAAATGTGCGCAGCACTTTCTCCTCCGGAACGGGGAGCCCGTACTTTTCCAGAGCATAGCGGATACTGTTAATAATGCCGGGACCCGAATCTGTGATCGTTCCGTCCAGATCAAAAATCGCGATTTTGTATTTCATGATATTCTCCTCTCTGTCAGAAACTGCGGATATGATCCTCTGCCTCGCTCTCGGTCTTTATTACTTTGCGGATTACCACATAATACCCGAAATCTGCATTTACCTTCACAAATACACGATCTCCCTCCTTATGTCCCAGAAGGGCTTTCCCAAGCGGTGATTCAATGCTGACAAGACCATTCAGAGAGCTTCCTCTTACAGATGTCACGATCCGGTATGTCTCCACTTCATCGTCATCTTCACAGTAAATCTCCACTGTATTATTCAGTCCCACTTCATCTGAAGCAGAATGATCCTCCACTATCACCGCATTCTTGAGCATCCTTTCCAGGTAACGGATCCGGCTCTCATTCCGGTTCTTCTCCTTCTTTGCCGCATGGTACTCAAAATTCTCGCTCAGATCTCCGTGAGAACGAGCCTCCTTCACAGCCTCGATCAATTCTTTCCGCTCCACCAGCTTCCTGTGGTCGATCTCAGCCTGTATCTTCTCAACATCACTTTTTGTCAGTCTTTCACCCATGATAAAATAATTCCCCTTTTGTTCATAATTCGCCGCCTTTTAAGTATAATACAAGAAATCAAATTCTTCCATCGTAAAAAGGTAAACGTCAAATCGCTCGCCTTTCACTAAAT
>USKR01000083.1 GCA_900555215.1 uncultured Ruminococcus sp. | reverse complement strand
ACGAAGAGAAGGATATCTTGAATCAGATGAGGCGGTTATCACCTGGTGCGTAGGACATCTGGTTACTATGAGCTATCCGGAGGAATATGATCCTGCGCTGAAAAAATGGACTCTCCAGACTCTTCCGTTCATTCCGGAGGAATTTAAGTACGAAGTGATCCCGGGAGTGGCGAAACAGTTTCAGATCGTAAGCTCGCTTTTAAACAGAGCGGATGTGGATACGATATATGTGTGCACAGACTCAGGGCGGGAAGGTGAGTATATCTACCGTCTGGTGGAGCAGGAAGCCCATGTGACCGGAAAGAAGCGGCGCAGGGTTTGGATCGATTCGCAGACAGAGGATGAAATCCTCAGGGGAATCAGAGAGGCAAAAGACCTGTCAGAGTATGATAATCTGAGTGCCTCAGCATATTTAAGAGCAAAAGAAGATTATCTGATGGGAATCAATTTCTCCCGTCTTCTGACTCTGAAATACGGGAACAGCATTTCGGGGTACCTGAACAAAAAATACGCTGTCATATCCGTGGGACGGGTCATGACCTGTGTGCTGGGTATGGTCATGCGCAGGGAGAGGGAAATCCGTGAGTTTGTTAAAACACCGTTCTACCGGGTGGTCAGCACTGTGGACGTCTCGGGACACTCCTTTGAAGGAGAGTGGCGCGCAGTCAAAGGCTCCCGGTATTTTGAGTCCTTTGATCTGTATAAAGAAAACGGATTTAAGGAAAAGAAAAAGGCCGGGGAACTGATCGCTTATCTTACCGAGGAACAGCCTGTGCAGTGCGTCATAGAGTCTGTGGAAAAGAAGAAGGAGAAAAAGAATCCTCCGCTTCTGTATAATCTGGCAGAACTCCAGAATGACTGTTCCAAGCGTTTCAAGATCAGCCCGGACGAGACGCTGCGCATTATACAAGAGCTCTATGAGAAGAAGCTGGTGACATATCCGAGGACAGATGCCAGAGTGCTCTCCACTGCGGTGGCAAAAGAGATCAGCAGGAATCTGAACGGCCTGTCTAAATATCCGATGGCAGAGCCCTGCCTAAAAGATATCCTGAAATTCGGAACCCATAAAGGTCTGGCAAAGACCCGTTATGTCAATGACAAACAGATCACAGACCATTATGCGATCATTCCCACAGGGCAGGGGCTGGGGGCGCTCAACTCTCTGTCTTCTGTGTCCCATAAAGTGTATGACCTGATCGTAAGGAGATTTTTGAGTATTTTTTATCCTCCGGCAGTGTACCAGAAAGTGGCGATCGTTTCGAAGATACGGGGAGAGAGCTTTTTCTCCAGTTTTAAAGTGCTGGCAGAAGAGGGATACCTGAAGGCAGCAGGAACTCCCCAGGGAAAACGGCAGACGCGGGAAGATGGAGAACAGAACCTGGACACAGCACTGTTTGAAGCGATAAAGATGTTGAAAAAAGGGACGGTCCTCCCTGTGAAGTCATTAGAGATCAAGGAGGGGGAAACCTCTCCGCCGAAGCGCTATAATTCCGGTTCTATCATCCTTGCAATGGAAAATGCGGGGCAGCTCATCGAGGACGAGGACTTGAGGGCTCAGATCAAGGGAAGCGGCATCGGTACAAGCGCCACAAGGGCCGAGATCCTGAAAAAGCTGATCCACATCCAGTATCTTGCCCTGAATAAGAAAACGCAGATCATTACGCCGACCCTTCAGGGAGAGATGGTGTATGACGTGGTGGATCATTCCATCCGTCCCCTTCTGAATCCGGAGCTCACGGCAAGCTGGGAGAAAGGGCTTACCTATGTGGCGGAGGGAAGCATCTCTTCGGATGAATACATGAAGAAGCTGGATGACTTTATTACCAGAAGGACTGTCGGCGTAAAAGGAATGAATAACCAGTATCAGCTAAGAGCCTGCTATGATAAAGCGGCAGGTTTTTATAAAAAGGCCGGAAGCGGCAGAAAAGGAGAAAAATAAATGGAAGCATTGACAGTAAAAGAACTCTACACACTGGATCAGACGATCGCAAAGGATATTTTTAAAGACGTGACTTACCCGTGGGAAGTCCTGCCGAAGATCAGCAGTTTTATTGTGGAGCTGGGAAACACGCTGAACAGCGATGAGTACGAGAAGCGGGGAGATAACGTGTGGATCGCAAAATCTGCAAAGGTTGCTCCTACTGCCTATATCAACGGACCCGCGATCATCGGAAAGGACGCAGAGGTTCGTCACTGCGCGTTTATCCGCGGCAATGCGATCGTCGGAGAGGGCGCTGTGGTCGGCAATTCTACGGAGCTTAAGAATGTGATCCTCTTTAATAAAGTGCAGGTGCCGCACTATAATTACGTGGGAGATTCCATCCTCGGATACAAATCCCACATGGGCGCGGGTTCCATCACATCCAATGTAAAATCAGACAAAAAACTGGTTGTCGTTAAGACGCCGGAGGGAAATATCGAGACAGGCATGAAGAAATTCGGCGCGATGCTGGGAGACGAAGTGGAAGTGGGATGCGGAAGCGTGCTCAATCCGGGAACTGTTGTGGGAAGTCACAGCAATATTTATCCACTCTCCTCTGTCCGCGGGTTTGTCCCGGGGAACAGCATCTACAAGAAGCAGGGCGAAGTTGTAGAGAAGAGGGCGGACTGATGAGAAAGATCGGGTTTATCGGAGTTGGGATCATGGGAAGATCCATGGTCCGTAATCTCATGAAGGCGGGATATGAAGTCCATATTTACGCGCGCACAAAGGAAAAAGTGGAAGATGTGATCAGCGAGGGGGCTGTGTTCTATGATTCGATCGCGGACTGTGTGAAGGACAGGGATGCTGTCATCACCATCGTAGGATTCCCACAGGATGTGGAAGAAGTGTACTTTGACAGCGGGAATATCCTGGACAGCGCCGCGCCGGGGACATATCTGATCGATATGACGACCACAAGTCCCATGCTGTCAGAAAAAATCTATGAGGAAGGTACGAAGAGAGGCTTCCATGTGCTGGACGCGCCTGTGACCGGCGGGGATACAGGGGCAAAGGAGGGAACACTTTCCATCCTCGTGGGCGGTGAGCGCCAGGACTATGAAGCATGCCATCCTCTTTTTGAGGCGATGGGGACGAATATCAATTATGAGGGTAAGGCGGGCAGCGGGCAGCACTGTAAGCTGGCAAACCAGATCATGATCGCAGGAACCCTCTCGGGAGTGTGTGAAGCCCTCACTTATGCGAAAGAGAAGGGGCTTGACCCGGATACATTTATGAAGTCCGTTGCCACAGGGGCGGCGGGCAGCAGGCAGCTCGATCTCTATGGGGCAAAGATCATCGCAGGGGATTATGCGCCGGGATTTTTTATGAAGCATTTCATAAAGGATATGAAGCTGGCCCTCATCGAGGCGAACAAAAGCGGCATCGACCTGGGGGTTCTGAGCCAGGTGCTGGCAAACTGCGAGGAGCTTGAGGCGGAAGGATGCGGTGAGCTCGGGACACAGGCGCTCATGAAATTTTATGATGAAGAGCACCGTTACAGCGGTGAAGAAGAGTAAATAAGATATCTATTGACAAACGGAAAAGAGTCTCGTATTATTGTACTAAATCAACAGTACAGTGGTGCGGGGCTTTTTTCTCTCCGCACAGACAGGAGGCAGTATGTTAGAGATACAGGGCTTGAGCAAATCATATGGAAAAAATCTGGCGGTGGATGAAGTCAGCTTTACTGTCCCGGACGGGCAGGTGGGCATCCTCCTCGGGCCGAACGGCGCGGGAAAATCCACGATCATAAAAAGTATCGCGGGGCTGCTCAGATACAAAGGCACGATCCTTATTGACGGGATCCCTGCGAGAAGGCTTGAAGCGAAGCGGATCTTTGCCTACGTGCCGGAAATCCCGAATATGTTTGAGGCGCTCACTGTGAGGGAACATATCGAATATGTCAGGATGGCATACAGCAGCGATATTACGGACGAAGAGATCGAGGAGATCCTGAAGGAATTCGAGATGGATGACAAGCAGGATAAGCTGGGGAATGAGCTGTCAAAGGGGATGATGCAGAAGGTGAGCATCTGCTGTGCCCTCGCTGTGAAGCCGAAGGTGATCCTCCTGGATGAGCCTATGGTAGGTCTTGACCCGGCGGCGATCAGGATGCTCAAAGAGGTGGTCCTGCGCCTGAGGGATCAGGGCGTGACAGTCCTGATCAGCACCCATATGCTGGAGATGGTGGAAGAGCTCTGGGATGTGATGTTTGTGATGGAAAAGGGACGCATCATCGGTTCCTATACAAAATCCGACGCAGAGGGAAGAGACCTGGATGATCTTTTCTTCGCTATGACAGGTGGTGAGAAGCAATGAGAGCGCTGATGTATCTTACCAGACGCAGCCTGGTGAATAATCTGAAAAAAGCAGTACAGAAACCCTCGACTCTGATCGCGCTGATCTTTGCCATCGGATACGGGATCTTCATCGTAGTCTCCCTGGGCAGCCTGGCTGTGAGCATCCGGCTGGATTCCGTGAGAGGGCTTCTGATCATTATTACGGCATGGAGTATTTACGCCACCCTCGGGAACTTTATGGCATATTCTTCCCGAAAGGGGATCCTGTTCAAACCCGCTCATGCGCACTTTGTATTTACAGCTCCCATCAGTCCCAAGGTGGTGCTCCTGAACTCGGCGTGGATGAATTACGTGATGTCCGTGGTGCTGTGGGCTGTCCTTGCCATCGGAGGGCTGACTGTATTCCAGGTGGCGCCGTGGAAAGTGCTTTTGCTGATCCTGGCCGGAGGTGTGATGGAACTGGCTTTGGAAGTTTCGGTCATGGTATTCCTGTATACGAACGACCGTCTGCCGGAGAAACTGATGAAAGGGATCCGCACGTTCATCAAGGTGTTCCTCATCGGTTTTACTCTTCTGGTCGTACTGTACTTCAGGAAGAACGGGATGACCGTGGGATCAGCGTCCGAGTTTGTTGACTGGGAAGTGCTCCAGATGATCCCGGTGATCGGATGGCAGATCGCCGCGTACCGCCTGATCCTGCTCGGACCGACCCTGCTCAATGTAATCTGCTCCTGTCTCTATGCGGCATCCGTGATCGTGTCAGTAGCAGCTGTGAGCCGTATGCAGTGCAGCGGGGGATATTATGAGGAAGCGGCAAAATTTGCGGACGATTATGCAGAGATAAAGAAGAGGCAGAAAAACGGCGAGACAGTCTTCGGCATCAGCGGGAAGAAGAGAAAATTCCGGCAGGTGCGCGAACGCATCAGCGCAAAAGGCGCAAAGGCGATCTTTTACAGACAGCTCCTGGAATATAAAAAAGAGAAATTCTTCATTTTTTCAAAAGTCACACTGATCGCTGTGGTCATTGCGTTTTTCCTCTGTTATACGCTGAGGGATGCCGCGATGGAGACCGGAGTGGCTGAATTTTTCCTGCTGGGAGTCATTGCCTACATGTCGATCGTGATGAGCGGGTATCTCGGGAAATGGGAAAATGAGCTGAAAAACCCCTATCTGTATCTGATACCGGACACTCCGATGAAGAAGCTGTGGTACGCGACTCTGATGGAGCATGTCAAAGCCCTTGTGGACGGGTGCATCATCTGTATCCCCGTAGGGATCTTCTGGCATGTGGAGCCTGTGTATGTGGTGTTCTGCATCCTGATCTATGCTGTGCTCCAGGCGGACCGGCTGTATACAAAGGTGATCGCCCAGTGCCTGGTGGGAGAGATCTTCGGGAAGACCGGACAGGACGTGCTGAGGATGTGTGTCCAGTTCGCTCTCCTGGGAATGGGAGCTGGAGTAGCGGTCATTGTCGGGATCTTTATCAATACCGGGCTGATCTTCCCGATCCTTCTGGTGTACAGTGTGATGGTCACCGCTGCGATGGGATTCCTGGCATCACTCAGGTTTGAAACGATGGAACAGTTTGTCTGAAAAGGGCAGTATGGCGCAGGGACGGGATCAGCCCTGTTCCAGAGAATGGCCGGTATCGAAACAGGCCGGAAGAATACCGGAAAAATACTGGAAAGAATAGTAGGAAAATAAGTTGACACGGGCGGTAAGCCCGTGTTATCCTATGAGCAGTTGCTTTAATGCTTTAAAGCGTTGCGCTTTAAAGCAAGTTAGCAAACAGGGAAGTCTGGCTGCACAGGAAATGGGGCAGTGGATGGAGAGGAAAGAAAAACAGAAAGATGAGGAAAAAGAAATGGGGATCAAACTTGTATTACTTGTAATATTCTTTGCCATAATGGTCGGGGTGGGAATCTATTCCAGGCGCCATATTGC